>CAYWFW010000119.1:0-8307 GCA_964457735.1 uncultured Sulfurovum sp.
AATAGCATTTTATGATACAGAAAATATAACTCCAATGGCTTATGGATTCTCAGCACACAAAACAAAAGAGGCAATTAAAAAAGATCAAGAGATTATTGATTTTCAAGAGGTAACCAAAAGAGTTATTAAGATTGGTAAGTAGGAGATTAAATCCTACTTTTGAATCTCTTTGAGTGTAGAAGTTATCATATTCTTAGCAAAATATGAGAATTTTTCAAATAATTCACTATGATATTTATCTTTATGATGAATCATTAAAAAGTCTCTTTTACATTTAAAGTTTTTTAATTTTATCTCTATTAGTTTTTTCTCTTTTATCTCTTGTTGTACAGATATTTTAGAAATACATGTTAAACATTGATGATTTAAAAGGATACTTTTAATTGATTCTGTATGACCAAGTTCTAAGAATATATTTAGGTTTTTAGCACTATTTTTGATATAGTTTAAAAAGACCTCCCTTGTTCCACTTCCCTCTTCTCTTAAAACCCATCTTCTAGTGGATATTGCATCGATAAAATATTCTTTTGATAAACTCTTATCAGCAGTTACAACAATCAACTCATCTACGGCAATAGTCTCTTTTATAATTTCAGGGTCATTAACAATTCCCTCTATAAATCCTACATCAATATCACCACTTTTGATAAGATTAGCTATCTCTTTGCTATTGCCCTCTTTTAAAGTGATTTTAACATCAGGATAATTACTCATATATTTACATATTATTGATGGCATTAGATAATCAACAATAGTAGTACTAGCTCCCACACGAATTATCCCTTTATTAATAGAATTCTTAAACTCATATTCAATATCTAATAACTTTTTAAAGACAGGATATATCTCTTTTTGAAACGCTCTTCCCATCTCGTTTAATATCAATTTTTTATTAATTCTATCAAATAGTTTATGACCCAAAATATTTTCTAACTCTTTAATTGACATAGATATAGCCGATTGACTTAATTCCATATATTTTGCAACTTTTGTTAGATGTCCAGTCTCTACAACATTTAAAAATATATCAATTTGTCTAAGTGTAATTTTCATATTCTCTCTTTTTAAAATTATATATAAGATTTATTTATCTTTATAAGACATTTTATTTATTTTACAAGTATATCAAAAAAATAGTATAATCTTTTATAAATTATCAAAAAAACTTACTAAAAAGGATAAAAATGGCTTTTTCAGCTCAAAATCGCAAAGGTACAATCAACGGAATACTCTTTGTTGCAATATTTGCAATGGCAGCAACATATATATCAGCACTTGCTCCAATTCATGCATTAGGACTATCTCCATTAGTTATAGGTATTGTAATGGGTATATTTTATGCAAATACTCTACATAATCATATACCATCAGAGTGGGATACAGGGATAGTATTTTCTGGTAAAAAGATTTTACGATTTGCAATTGTAGTATATGGATTTAGAATCACATTTCAACAAATAGCAGAGGTTGGAATGGAGGGCTTTTTGGTATCATTAATAATGTTATCAACCACATTTATACTAGGGACTTGGCTAGGCTTTAAAGTCTTTGGAATGGAAAAAGATACATCAATGCTAACTGCTTCTGGTGCTTCAGTTTGTGGAGCAGCAGCAGTATTAGCAACCGAACCAGTACTTAAAGCAGAGGGGCATAAAACTGCCATTGCCGTATCAATGGTGGTTTTATTTGGTACAATATCAATGTTTTTATACCCTGTTTTATATTCTGCGATAATTGAACCATCATCAGGATTTTTACATATGACACCTAGCCAATTTGGAATATATGTAGGTGGAACAATTCACGAAGTAGCTCAAGTGGTTGCCGTACCATTTTCTATCCCTAATGCACCACTTGAAATGGCAAATAATGCCGTAATTGTCAAGATGACAAGAGTTATTATGATTGCCCCTATGCTTATAGTGTTAGGTTTTTATCTAAGCTATAGTGCCAAAAAAGAGGGTGAAGATAGCAGTGCTGTAAAACTTGTTATCCCTTGGTTTGCAGTATATTTTATATTTGTAGCAGGATTTAACTCACTGAATTTAGTACCTCCAAATATTGTAGATATTATTAATGAAATTGATACATTTTTACTTACAATGGCAATGACAGCTCTTGGAATGGGAACAAGATTTGCTAAATTTAAAGGTTTAGGATTAGCTCCTGTTTATACAGCTTTAGGTATGTTTGTATGGCTTGTGGTTGGTGGATTTATTATCACTAAATTAGTTTGTGGTATTATTTAATAAAATAAAACATTAATCTGCTATAATACAGATAAAAAGGATAAATATGCCATTACTAGATAGTTTTACAGTAGACCATACAATGATGAATGCACCAGCAGTAAGAGTTGCAAAAAAGATGAAAACTCCAAGTGGAGATAATATTACAGTTTTTGATTTAAGATTTTGTAGACCAAATAAAGATATTTTATCATCAAGAGGAATCCATACACTAGAACATCTTTTTGCTGGATTTATGAGAGACCATCTAAATGGTAAAAAAGTTGAAATTATAGATATATCTCCAATGGGGTGTAGAACAGGATTTTATATGTCTTTGCTTGGAACTCCAAAAAAAGAACAAGTTGTTAAAGCATGGGAAAAATCAATGAAAGATGTGCTAAAAGTAAAAAAGAAATCTGATATTCCTGAGCTTAATATTTATCAATGTGGAACATATAAAATGCATTCACTTAAAGATGCAAAAAATATTGCTAAAAAAGTTTTAAAAGCTAAGATAGGTACAATGAGTAATAAAAAACTAACATTAGATTTATCATTACTTAAGGGATAGGGATGTTTATTTTAATTCCAGTTAATGGAGCTGATGAAAAAAAATCAGAAATTGTAGCTCTATTTTCTGTAGTAAAATGGGCTTTAGTTGATTTTGATAACGGCGTAACTAAATCTGTAAAGTTTTTTGATGATAGAAAAGCAACAGGTGAAGATTGGATTGATTTTATTATTTTAGAAAATAAATTTGAGAACTATATGGAATTTATGGAAGACGGAATGATGGTTTTAGTTGTTCGCGAAGAAAAAACTATAGAAGATATTATTGAAGCATTTAAATTTAAAGAGCTTGATGAGATAGGTCTGTAAAAATGGCTCATAAGGGTAAACTCGGAAGTGAGGCTAAAGCCATCACCTCCGATAAATTTTGCAAAATATATAGTAAAAAAGAGATAGTTAAAACATTAGATTCTAGCAAAACTCTTTTCTCTTATGAGTTTAATGAACATTATCATTCAACCAAAGATGGTGCATTTAGCGAATCTTTATATAAACACATAATCCCTGCTTTTAAATATCAACAGCATAAAAAAACTCTTAGAATTTTGGATATTTGCTATGGTTTAGGATATAACACTTTAGCAACTTTATATTATATAGAAAAAAATAGTTTAGATATAAGAGTAGAGATAATATCACCTGAATTTGACTTAGAGCTTATAAACTCACTTAAAGATTTTGATTATCCAAAAGAGTTTGATAAGTTTAAGAATATAATTATTAGCCTAAGTGAGACTCAAAAATATCAAGATGATAGATATAAAATAGAGATTTTAATTGGTGATGCAAGAGATAGTATTCCTAAATTAAAAAAGAAATTTGATATAGTTTATCAAGATGCTTTTAGCCCACAAAATAATCCTACCCTTTGGACAAAAGAGTATTTTAGAGATATTAAAAATATTATTAAAGATGATGGAGTTGTAACAACATATTCTATATCCTTAGCCACAAGATTAGCTCTGTATAAAAATGGCTTTAATCTATTTTTATATAAAGATAAACATATCAGAAGCTCAACCATAGCTTCGCCTAAACTTTTAAATAATATTGAACTTGTTGATATGCCTCATAAAATCAAAATCAATCCAAATGCTAAAAGCTTAAGAGATTAATAATATTTTCTAAGTTAATAATTAAATATATTGTTTATATCTTTTTTATTTTAGCAATCTCATCTCGTAACCTTACTGCTTCTTCAAATTCTAAATTTTTAGAGGCTATTAACATCTTCTCTTTTAGCTCTTTTATTATCTCTTGTCGTTGAGATTTTGGCATTTTATCTACATTCTTTGCTTTATGATATAAATTCTCCATCTCATCATTTTTTAGGTTTGTATCAAGTTCTCTTAGAGTTGTAGTTGGTGTGATATTATGCTTTTTATTATATTTAATCTGTATATCTCGTCGTTGCTGTGTAATATCTATTGTCTTTTGCATAGAGTCTGTTATTTTTTTGGCATACATCAACACTTTACCATTAGAGTTTCTTGATGCTCTTCCTGATGTTTGAATAAGTGCTGTTAAAGAGCGTAAAAAGCCCTCTTTATCAGCGTCAAGAATAGCCACAAGGCTAACTTCTGGAATATCTAACCCTTCACGTAAAAGATTAATCCCAACTAATATATCAAACTCCCCTAGACGCAAAGAGCGAATAATCTGATTTCTTTCTATTGTATCCAAATCAGAATGCATATAATTAACTTTTAATCCCAAATCATTATAATAAGTTGTTAGCTCTTCTGCCATCTTTTTGGTTAAAACTGTAATCAGAACTCTTTCACCCCGTTTAATAACCTCTTTTATCCTATCATATAGATTTTCAACTTGATAAGTGCTATCAATAACCTCAATCTCTGGGTCAAGCAGACCAGTTGGACGTAAAATCTGCTCTGTAATGGTAGAGGATAGATTTAATTCCAATTCTGATGGAGTGGCAGAAACAAATAAAAAATGGGGAGCTTTATTAATATATTCATCAAACATTAAAGGGCGATTATCTAATGCCGAGGGGAGTCTAAAACCATACTCCACCAACACCTCTTTACGGCTTCTATCTCCTGCATACATCCCTCTAAATTGTGGTAATGATACATGAGATTCATCCACAATCACCAAATAATCATCACTCATAGCTTCAAAATAATCAAACATAGAAAATGGAGTTTCCCCCTCATTTTTACCTGTTAGGTGTCTTGAATAATTTTCAATCCCTTTACAAATCCCCGTGGTCTCCATCATCTCCAAATCAAATTCACATCTTTGCTTTAGTCTATTATATTCCAAAAGCCTATCCTCTTTTTTATAAAAAGTCAATCTCTTATCAAGCTCCTCCTCAATAGTTTTAATCGCTTTAGCCATCTTCTTTTTTGATACAACAAATTGATTTGCACTAAAAATTATAACCTCATCAAACATTTCAAGTTTTTTATTTGTTAGATGTTCAAAACTATATATTCGCTCAATCTCATCACCAAAAAATTCTATCCGTATCGCTTCTTGATATGAATAAGCAGGATAAATATCAATCACCTCTCCATTAACCCTAAACTTTCCAATATCAAAACAGTTATCATCTCGTTTATATCCCATATCCACAAATCTAAGTAAAAGCTCTTTTTGATTATACTCTTTACCAATCACCAATTTTTGCACCACATCTTGATAATCCTCAGGTGAACCCAAACCATAATTTGCTGATACTGATGCAATAACAATAACACTATCATTTGATAATAACGATGCTGTGGTGCTTAGACGCATCCTTTCAAGCTCATCATTAATAGAGCTATCTTTTTCGATAAACAAATCTTGTCTTGGTATATAAGCTTCTGGTTGATAATAATCATAATAGCTAATAAAATATTCAACCTTATTATTAGGAAAAAAATTTTTAAATTCACTATAAAGTTGAGCAGCAAGAGTCTTATTATGGGTCATAATAAGTGTAGGTTTAGATGTTTTTTCTATAATCTTTGCCATGGTAAATGTTTTACCAGAACCTGTTACACCCAAAAGTGTTTGATACTGATTTCCATCATTAATTGATTGGCTAAGCTCTTTAATCGCTTTTTGTTGATCTTTGGATGGTGAATATGGACTATCTACTATAAACTTTGACATATAATACCCTAAATAATTTCATTTTTAACTTCATTTAGATATTATAACAAAATAATATCTTCTATGCGATGAGTAATTAAATAATAAAGGTCTGAGAATATGTCTGTATTAACAAGATTACAAAATAAGATTGAAGAGTTGATTAAAAACTATGAACTTCTCAAGATTGAAAATAATCAACTTAAAAAACGACTACAAAACCCCTCTTTTGGAGAAACATCACAAAAAGAACTTATACAAAAGCTTAAAGATGATTTAGAAAATAGAGACAAAGAGATAGATCAACTTATAAGAAAAGTGGAAGAGTTTTTAGAATAATAAACTATCAATATAATATGGAATAAAAAGGAATAAAAATGAAAAAATTAAATCTTTCTATATCTGGAAATAGATATGAAGTCACCTTAGAAGAAGATTTTGCTGAGTTTATAATACAAGATTTAGAAGACTCTGGAATTATATTTGGAAGAGACAATAATCCATCAAATTTATTAAAAGCATACCTAAAAATTGCTAAAAAATCAAATAGTTACGAAGATGAATTAGAACTTCTAATTGAAACACTTGATGCTATATGACATTTTAAAATGTCATATTCACATCTGTTAAATCTTGTACATATTCTATCACACCATTATAGATATTTTCGTCATATATATAAAGTTCCTCTTTATCTCCTGAGTTATAACATGTTGCTTTTAATACCACACGATAAGAATCATCAAAAAGATAACAACCATTTGCATCATAGTTTAATTTATCATCAGGATATATAAAGACTATATCTTGATTTTTAATAGTTTTAATCTCATAACTACCAGCTTCTGTATACTTATTGTCTCTTAACTCTAGCAATGAATTATCTCCATCAAAAAGTAAACCAGAATAATTCGCTCCTGTAAATGGAGAATCTTTATGTACTGATATAAACTCATGTAAATTATTATAAGAATCTGTAGATGCCAATCCATCTATTTTATAATAATCAACAAGATACTCTTTGATTGCACTATATCTTACTCCTGATAGATTAATATTTTCTGCATCTATCTCAGGTAAAGAGTTAGAGATATAACTCTCTTTATCTACAAGATATATATTAAAAATATCTTTTGAATTATATGAAGATATTATTGACCCAGCATTAGTGATTCTATAATCTAACTGTGTTGATTTAATCTCTTCATCTACATTAATTCTAATCTTTCTAATTTTTGTATCTATCTCATAATTACCTGTATCTTCATCAAAAAATTTACGAACAAACAGATTATCATCTATCCCCACCTCATCTAATTCAAATAATATAGAGTTATCTTTAAAACCAAGATTAAAAGCATAACCTCTAACATCATCAAAACTATAATTATAACTATCTACCATCTCTACTTGATCTGTAATAACGGTAGAAGGTGTGGATGATTTCTCTGATGAACCACCACCCCCACAACCAATAAAAAAGATAGGTAATATTGGTACTAATATTTTAAATAACAAATCATACCTCTTTATTATTCTACATTTACTTTATATATAGCAGTTGAAATTGAGCCATTTGAATCTGTTATCTCTACAGTTAATTCTGCTCCATCTCCATCATCAAATCCTGTTATAATAGCAGTATCCGTAGTCTTAGAATCGTCATCTAATGCCGTTCCACCATTATTATTATCTATCGTCCAACTGTATGTTAATGATGCATCATCTCCATCTGGATCGGTTGCATTTACCTCTACACTTAAATTTTGATCCTCTTGTGTTACTATAAATCCATCTATCTCGGCGGGTTGATTAATCACAACAAAAACCTCATCATTATCATTAACAGTTAAATCAAATGCATATATTAATATATCACCATTTAGACTTGTTATTTTGATTCTATTTCTATATGTACCAGCCACTTCTGGTCTTGTATAGTTAATATCAAGAGTAGCTTTACCAGAAGAATATGTGGTTATTGTTCCTGAAGCTGGGTCAAATAGTGTACCATTACCATCATCATCAGTAATAACATACTCTAAATCATCTTCATCCTTATTATATACAGTAAATGTTATAGTAGTATAGTTTACATCATCAACTGTGCCTATAGCTGTTTTCATACTTTGAACTTGTACTTTATTCGCAGCGAATGTATTTTCTTCTTGAAGATCCATAGTGATATTATTATCACCTGTTGTAAGCTGTAAAACCCTGTTGCTAGTATAAGAAAGAGTTCCACCAATAAAAGCAGTTGCTTTAAATGTTAAATCTTTATCCATCGGTAACTGTATCAAATCAATTGACCATTGACCATTATCTAAAATAAAATCTTGTTCTACAACATAATTTAACTCAGAACTATTAACATCTAAAATTATTTTATCAATATCACTAAAGT
>CAYWFW010000120.1:0-3875 GCA_964457735.1 uncultured Sulfurovum sp.
GATAAAAGTAGTGATGATTTAAAATCTCTAAAAGCAGAGTTAGTTGATAGATATATGCCAAAACCAATAACACCATCAATAGTTTTAGATATGATAGAGGACATTTTTGCTGATGAAATTGCTCAACTATTAGACGAAGAAAATAGCAGAAAAAGCTCACTAGAAGTATATACACAAGAGATACTAGAAACTATGGATGTTAGTAGAGAACGATTTAGAGACTTTAAAGATTCAAAAATATTGCTAGTTCAACATAATAAAATTAATCAAAAAGTTATGTTAGGTCTTTTAGAATATTCTGGAATAGTAGTTGTTGTAGCAAATAATGGAGAAGAGGCGTTAAAAGAACTTAGTAAATATTATAATGAATTTGACTTGGTATTAATGGGTATTGATATGCCAATAATGGACGGATATACTGCTACTAGAAAAATTAGACAAAATAGAAAATTTGATGAAGTTCCTATTATTGCTCTTGGTGGGGAGATAAACGAAATGCAAGAGTGTGGAATGAATGCACTTTTAAGAAAGCCTATTAAAGTTGGTGTTTTATATACGCTATTTTCAAAATTTTTAACTACTGTAGTTGAAAACGAAGAGAAGATAAGATATAAATCTTCTGCTACTTCAATTTTTGAAAGTGTTCCTCATATTCTTAATCTTGAAGAGGGGCTTGAAAAAGCTGGTGATAATGAAAAAGCCTACATTAAAATACTTAAAGAATTTGTAGAGATTTTTAAAGATAGTTCAGAACTATTTAATCATCTTGTAGAGGAGAAAAGATATCAACAAATCAAGGCTTTATGTATAGATATGAAGGGGATGAGTGCCGCAATTGGTGCAGAAGATATGAACAAACTTATAACAGAGATATATCAACTATTTATGTATAATGTAGCAGAGAAATTGGTATCGTATCAAGAGCCTTATGCAAAAGAGCTTGATAAACTTTTATTAAATATTGAGATATATCTAAGAGGTGTTTAAAGTTAAAATATATTAGAGTTCTTTCAAAACTAGAAACTGGTGCTTTAGCTCCAGCTTTTGGTGAGGCTGAAGCCCAATACCAATAAACTTTGAAAGAGGTCTATTAATTTAAAAAGGGGAATTTATGAGAAGTAAATGGCATATAGAATATGATGATGGTAGAAAAATGGGTCCAATTAGTAAAATTGAGGCAAAATTATTAGCAAAACAAGATATTAATGGTGTAGCATGGACAGAAGGGATGAGTGATTGGCAACCGATAAACTCTTTAGCTGATTTGGTGGGGGAACAAAATGTAGTAACATATAATAGTTCAACTCATGTGACTCCTCCAAGTAACATAAATCAACATCAACATCAACAACAAAATACACAAAACTATTCATTAAATAATGCAGATGTGATTGATTATGAGATTTTTGGAGAAGATATTCAATATGTAGAGATTGAACTTGACCCAAATGAGAGTGCTGTTGCAGAAGCAGGAAGTATGATGTATAAAAATAGTTCTATAGAGATGGATACAGTTTTTGGAGATGGATCAGGAAGCAGAAATGATAGTGGTGGATTTTTTGATAGATTAGTTGGAGCAGGACAAAGATTGATTACAGGTGAAAGCTTATTTACAACGGTATTTACCCATAAAGGATATGGAAAAGCCAAAGTTGCATTTGCAGCACCTTATCCAGGCAGAATTATACCCGTAGATTTAAAAGAGGTAGGTGGAACAATTATTTGTCAAAAAGATTGTTTTTTATGTGCTGCTAAAGGTGTTTCCATTGGTATATTTTTTCAGAAGAAGATTCTTACGGCACTATTTGGAGGAGAAGGGTTTATTATGCAAAAGCTAGAAGGTGATGGTATGGCATTTATTCACGCAGGTGGAATGCTAAAAGAGATTACTCTTGGAGCTGGAGAAACCATACATCTTGATACTGGTTGTCTTGTTGCAATGGAACCTCAAATTGAATTTGATATTGTTCAAGCAGGTGGAATAAAAACAGGCTTTTTTGGTGGAGAGGGATTCTTTTTTGCAACACTAAAAGGACCTGGGACAATTTGGATACAATCTTTACCATTTTCAAGATTAGCAAGTCGTATGTATGCAGCAGCACCTCAACAAGGTGGACATGATGCAGGAGAAGGGTCAGCTCTTGGGATGATAGGAGATTTTGCGATGGGAAATAGAAACTTTTAAAGGGAATTAAAATGAGAAATATATTATTAGGATTGATAGTATCCATAGCTATACTAAATGGTGGATTTAAAGATAAAAAGATTGATGATTGGGATTATAATGCAACAAAAATACAAATGAAACAATATAAAAGCTTTAATTCATCCCCTGTAGTTGCTCCATCACCTATTATGGCAATAGGGACTGGTGGAGATATTGCTCCTGTTATGATGGAGACTACAGTTAGCCGAAGTACCTTTAAAGCAAAGAAAATTGGTTTCTCTGTAGGTGGAGCTAAAGATACTAATAATTTTTATGATAATATCAAGAATGGTTATCTACCTAAACTATCATCTATAACTTATGAGGGACAATTTTATAACCACTATTTTGATACTGGAATCAAGAAAAGGTGTAAAGGTTTATTTTGTCCATCTTATTCAAAAGCTATTGCAAAAAATATATACACAGAAGATAAAGAGTATTTTTTAACTGTTGGCTTAAATTCAGGGATAAAAGAGAGTGATTTTAAAAGAAAAAAACTTAATGTAGTAGTGGTATTAGATATATCAGGCTCTATGGGAAGCAGTTTTGATAGATATTATTATGACTCAAAAGGTAATCAAAAAAGAAGTGATAGCTCTAAGAGTAAGATGCAAATAGCTAATCGTGCTGTTGTTGATATGATAGGACACTTAAAAGGTAATGATAGACTGGGAGTTATTCTGTTTGATGATAGAGCATATAAAGCAAAACCTCTTAGAAAAATAAAATATACAAATATCACTGCAACAAAAAAACATATTTTAAATATAAAAGATAAAGGTGGTACAAATTGGAGTAATGGTTATCAAAAAGCTCTTAATCTATTTAAGACCATAAAGCTTCGTAAAGATTATGAAAATAGGATTATTTTTATAACTGATGCAATGCCAAACCGTGGTGAACTTAGTAAAAATGGTCTGTTTGGATTGGCTAAAAAAGCTAGTAAAAAAGGGATATATACATCATTTATAGGTGTTGGTGTTGATTTTAATACAGATTTGGTTGAATATGTTAGCAAAACAAAAGGTGCAAATTATTTTAGTGTACATTCAAGCAAAGAGTTTTCTAAAAGACTAAATAGAGAATTTGATTATATGGTAACTCCAATGGTTTTTGATTTAAAACTTGATTTTAAAAGTAGAGGATATAAAATAGTAGATATTTATGGTTCACCAGTTGCAAATAAAAAAACGGGTAGTATTATAAATATTGGTACACTTTTTCCTAGTGCAACAAATAATCAAAAGGTAAAAGGTGGAGTTGTTCTGCTGAAATTAAAAAAGATAGGGGAGTCAAAAGATATTACTCTATCAGTAAGCTATAAAAATAGAGATGGTAAAAGATATAAAAATTCTCAAAGAATAAGGTTCTCAAATAATCTTGGATATGATAATAATGGGATAGAAAAAGCTATTTTGATAAGTAATTTTGTATCTTTGATGAAAAATTGGTTGGTTGATAGCAGAGCATTATGTAACAATAAACCAATATATTCATATAACTATTTTAATCCTATATCAGAAACTAAAAATTTTAGATATATCAAAAGTTGGGAACAAAAATCTTGTAAATTACGATTAACTAATGGTTATGCAAAACTACTTAATATATTTAAAAGAGAATTTAAAAAAGAGATGAATATTATTAATGATAAATCTTTAAATAA
>CAYWFW010000121.1:0-7335 GCA_964457735.1 uncultured Sulfurovum sp.
GATGATAATTTACTAAATATAATTTGATTAAAATCTTTTTCGCTCATAAGTTCATCAATATTCCAAACTCTTAAATTTATAAACCTATCTTTAGAATAGCTATTTTTAAATTTACATAACTCTAAAATCGGGTTTATAAACTTATCAAAACTCATAGAGGTATCATTTTTATTAAAACTATTTAAAGAGATATTAATCTGCTTAACTGAGGGATGAAGAAGAGATTCAAAAGAGTGATTAGATATAAAATACCCACTAGTTGTTACCACTGCCTTTAAAGAGTATTTTTGAACTATATCAAAATAATCAGATAGATTTGAAAGCGTTAAAGGGTCTCCCATCACATGACAAGCAATCTCATTTGTATATTTACAAACTTGTGATAGAGTCTTATCAAATAGCTCTAGGCTCATCGTTTGCGTTGGTAAATTTTTGGTGGGGCAAAAACTACATCTAAGCCCACAAATATTTGTTAATTCTATATATACTCTATAATATCTCATTTTAAAAGCTCTTTAAATCTATAAAATGCCTCTGTTTTTACCATTTTACCATCTCTATTATCTACCAATCCATATCCTCCTGCAATAAGTTGATGCCAAAATACTTTTGAAATTTTATTAGTTTTATAAGCAATATCAAAATATTCAACCATATATTTAGAGTACTCTTGATAATTTACACACTCTTTTTCACTTGTTGGAGCATAAGGAGCAGTACCACTTATGGGCCAATTTGTTTCTGTAATATAAATCTCATTATTACATTTATTTGAACTTTTAACAACTGTATCTAAAAATTCTATCTTATTTTTTAAATCAAAAATATAATATTGAGCATTAAAAGGTGAGCCTCTTCTATCAACATATAATAAAGAAGATACCTTATCATAATAAATTTTATGGTTATTAAATAGTGTTCTAATTGTAAAGTGATATTCAAAATCTATCACACTTGAGCCTATAAGTTTTATATTTTTAAACTTTAAGTCTCTAACTTCTTGAATAGTTTGATAAAATTCTAAATATTCCTCTGTTGATATAAAACCCCATTTTATACGATTAATAGCATTACCAATTTGAAATTCATCTGTAATATCTTTAAATTTGCTAAAAATAGTTGTTATATCTTTTTGTAATAAATCTTTATCTTCAATATGTTCTCTATCTTGAATTATTGTAATTAAAATCTCTAAATCATCTCCAAAACCTTTTGCAAAATCAACATATCTATTAATATTTTTCATATCATTTAAAAAAACTCTAATTTGAAGTGATTTTACACCTAAATCTTTAATTAAATCATATTGAATATTTCCTTTGTCAAGATTTACACAAAGTCCATAAAAAGAGTTCTTTTTAATGGTTTTAATCTCTTTAAGATTTTTATTTTTAATCAAAAATCTACCAAAAAGATATGGTAAGTATAAAAAATTTGTAGAAATAAGAGTCAAGAAATCTGTTTTTCTAGTTTTTCTTAACTCTTGTTTTTGTTCTTTTTTTAAGATATAAGGTTGGTCTGAATATTTATCCCAAATAAAATAGTTTTTCACACTATGCTCTTTTTATTTTACATCCATTATACGATTAGCCTCTTTAAATACATCATCTATATGTATTTTAATCCATTGTGTATCCATCCACTCTGCAATTCTAACCTCTATACCTTGAACTAAAATTCCAAAATGGAGATGGTCTCCTAGAGCTAAACCAGTCTTTCCAGTTTGAGATATTATATCTCCTGCATTTACCTCATCACCAACTTCTACTAAAAAAGATGAACAGTGACCATATATTGTATAAAGTCCTAAACCATGGTCTATCATAGGCATATTTCCATAAATTCCATTATATGAAGCAAATACAACTTTTCCTGGATTAGATGTTTTGATTGATGCCATTCTTGTACTGGCAAGATCTAATCCAACATGATACGATTGAGATACCTCATTATCTTTATTTTGGTAGTAATAGTGTCTTTCATCTCCAAATGTTGCAACAACAGCAGCACTTTTTAATGGATAGAATTTTTTAATTTTCCAACTATCAATTCTATCTTGTGAAACCTTTTGTGATAATTCATGAATTAACTTTTCGTTTGCTATACGCATATCCTCATTAATAACTTTTAACTTCTCTAGTCTATCTGTTATACCTTCGTATTTTTCATCATTAGATGCTAGGTCTGAAATCTTACCATCTATAAATCTATCACTTGCTTTTATCCAAGAGGTTTTATATTTTTTGTCTTTTAAAAAGAAAGGTATTTTAATTTGTCTTTTGTTTCCTGCTTTATCCGATGCTACCACTTTAGCACTAAAAGTTTCTTTATGAAATGACCATGCAACTAAAGAGACAAAATAACCATCTTTTCTATATGGTTGCATCTTAAAAATTTTATCTCCAACATCAATATATACACTATCTAATGCTTCATCTAATGCTTTTACAATCACCAATCCACTACCACCTCTTTTCATACTACTAGAAGATGATATAATCTGTAAAGTTGGTCTTTTATGATCAATTTTTAAATCAAAACTTTTTGTTACTCTATTTCCTAAAAAGAAATTCCATAAACTTTTATCTTGTACAGAGATTGTGATTTCTACCACTTTTGCTTTTTTACTAATGCTTTTAGTTGGATATGTTAATGCAATATTTTTTGTTTTTAGATTACTCTCTTCTAAATTCTCTTGCATTAATATAAACTTATTTTTGCCATCATCTATAGTTACCTGATAATTTTTTAGTTCATAATTATCAGAAAGTATTACAGAAATAGGCTGTTTTTTGCTCCAATATTCAGTATTTTGTATAGATGATATAGTAGGAAGTTCTCTCTCAAAAAGATTTGCTGTATAGATATATCCTAAAATTCCACCTAACATTATAAGTATAAATATAAATTTTCCTAGACCACTCTTTTTTTCTCTACGATTTATTTGTAAATTGTTCAAATCTTAACTCCTATTATCTATTTTTTGTATTATCTCATCTAATAACTCTTTAGAATCTCTATAATCTAAAGTAAATCCTGAGGCATTTTTATGTCCACCACCACCAAAGTTATTCGCGATTAAACTAACATCTATATTTTTACTTCTTAACGAAACTTTTGATAGATTATTAATCTCACTAATTAATATACCTATATCAACTGTTGATAAAGAGGTAGTATATGTTGATAAATGGTTTAAATCTGTGCTTTTTGCTCCAGATACCAAAATATCATCTTTTGTAACAACCATAGAACAAACTGTAGCATTTAGATGAAGAGTTAAACTTTTTAGTGCTAATGCTCTTAATCTTAAAGATGCTAAAGAGACTCGTTGATTTAAATTTTGACTTACTTTTGCAGGATTTACTCCAAGAGAGATAAATTCAGAAGTAATATCAAATGTTTTTTTAGTTATATTATTGGTTGTAAAATTTTGGGTATCAGAAACTAACGCAGTGTAAAAACATTCGGCAATATCAGTAGTTATTTGAAATTTATTTTTTAAAAATTGATATGCAACCTCAGAAGCAGAAACGGCATCTCCATCAACAATATTTAAAACACCATAATTTGTATTTGAAAAATGATGATCAATATTAATAATCTCTCTGCTTTTTACATCAAAACCAAGCCTTTTATAATCTCCACAATCGCATGATATAATTAGCGAATTATGATAGTCAATTTTATTTTTTATCTTAGAATAATTCTTTAAAAAATCCAAATTATTTGGAATATCATTTGATAAATTTACAATTTCAACTCTTTTACCGTAGTTTTTTAAAATTTCATATACTCCAAGTCCTGTGGCGATTGTATCAGGGTCAGGATTTATATGGGTTATAACTGTAATATGAGTGTAATTATCTATTAAAACTTTAAACTCATCAACCATTTTTTACCTTCATAGATAAATCTATCCAATTTGCTTGATGAATAATACTGCCAGAACTTATTGCATCTACCCCAGTTTTTGCCACCTGTTTAATTGTTTTAAGAGTGATATTTCCACTAGCTTCAATAAGTATATGAGGAAACTTCTTGTCTCTAAATGTTACAACTTTTTTAATTTTTTGATTTTTCATATTATCACACATAATAATATCAGCCCCAGCCTTCATAGCTTTTTTAACCTGCTTAAAAGATTCACACTCTATCTCAATCTTAGATGTAAATGGTATCTTTTTTCTTGCTTTTTTCATAAAATTATTTAAATCATCTATTGTTTTAAGATGTGTATCTTTAAGCATCAAACTATCATCTAAGCCTAAACGATGATTAATTCCACCTCCACATCTTACAGAGTATTTTTCAAACTCTCTTAATAATGGACGGGTTTTTCTTGTATCAAGAAGCTTAACATCTGTTTTTTTTATTTTTTTTATATATTTTGCTGTTAAAGTGGCAATTGAACTTGCATGAAGAGTTATATTAAGAATGCTTCTTTCTAGCGATAATAAGATTTTATTTTGTGCATAAATTTTAACTAATATATCACCTGTTTTAAATCTATCACCATCGTTAAAATTCCATTTAAACTCTATAGAATAAAAATTTGACAATTCATCAATATACTCTCTTCCTGCTAATATACCATCACTCTTTGCTATGATATAAGCCTCTATGTTTTCGGGTTGGCTAACTATTGTAAAAAGATCACCTCTTCCTACATCCTCTTGAATAACTGATTTTAAAAAATTCTCTTTTGACATACTCTTACTTTAATTAATTTTATACTTTTAATATTATATAATAAAAAAGTGTATCAAAAAATAACAAAAAGCTTAATAAAATATCTTTAAAGAAATAATGTTATAATATTTGATATATAATAATCAATTTGGAGATAGATGAAAACTAAAGTATTATTAAATGGTGTTGGTAGAATTGGTAAGGCAATTTTAAGAATAGCATTAAAAGATAAAAAATTTAAAATTGTGGCAATTAATGAAATAAATTCAAATCTTAAAAGCATAGCTTACTCTATAAATTATGACTCAACTTATGGAGCTATTAAAGATAAGTTTAAAGCTTATGAGGGGTATATCAAAAATTCTACAAATAAAATCAAGATATTGAATTATAAACAATTACAAGATATTAATCTAAAGAATATTGATATTATTATAGATGCAAGTGGTAGCAGTATAGATATAAAAAAACTTAAAAAACTACCTGTTGAGGCAATATTTTTAACCCATCCAAATAAAGATGCTGATATTAATATGATATTAGGTGTAAATGAAAAACAATTAGATTTAAAATCTCATAAGATTATCTCAACAAGCTCTTGTAATGCTACTGCTTTACTTCCTATCTTAAAGTTAATTGATAATAAAAAGTGTATTAAATATGGTGATATAGTTACAATTCATCCTTTATTAAATCATCAAAGAGTTTTAGATAGTGGGTGTATTGGAAGTCAAGATAGAGATATTGAGTGTAATCTTGAATTTGGCAGGTCTGCTACACAAAATATAATCCCTAGCAAAACTACCACCATTGAAGCTTGTTCTTTTGTGATGAATAAAATTAATGCAGATATTATATCATCAAACTCTTTGCGTGTTCCTACTAGTACTGTTGGGATAATTAGTGTAACTCTTTTTGTAAAAAATAATATTACAAAAAATGAGCTTTTAGAATTGTGTAAAGAATATGAGGCAAAACAAAAATTTGATATTATTTTGAATAATTACCAACCGTTAGTATCAAGCGATTTTCAAGCTCAAACATATACAACCATTATAGACCACCGTTTTACTGATGTTAAAATGGATAGAATGATAAAGCTGACAATTTGGTATGATAATGAGTGGGGCTATGCCTCTAAAGTTGTAGATAGTTTAAAATATTTTATTAAAAATATGGAATAATCACTATTTTAAGAGAATCTTTTATTATCTTAAATTATAAGTGTATCATTTAAAATGGATTATATAACAATTATTGTAAAATATCACTAATATAAAAAAAGGTATCATAATATGTCAAACAAAATAGAACTTTTAGCTCCTGCTGGAAATTTAGAAAAACTTAAGATGGCTTTTGCCTATGGAGCTGATGCTGTATATGGTGGAACAAGTACATTTTCTCTTCGTATCCGTTCAGGAAAAGAGTTTGATATGGATTCCTTTAAAGAGGGTATTGATTATGCCCATAATCTAAATAAAAAAGTTTATGTTACCATTAATGGATTTCCTTTTAACTCTCAACTCAAATCATATAAAAATCATATTGCCAAAATGGCAGAACTAAACCCTGATGCTCTAATTGTAGCAAGTCCTGGTGTTGTAAAAATGGCAAGAGATATTGCTCCAAATATCCCTCTTCACCTTTCAACTCAAGCAAATGTAATGAACGAGATGGATGCAAGAGTATATTATGATATGGGAGTTGAACGAATTATTACTGCTCGTGAGATTAGTCTAAAAGATTGCGAAGCGATAAAAAGAGCTATCCCACAACTAGAATTAGAGGTTTTTGTCCATGGTTCAATGTGTTTTGCTTATAGTGGAAGATGTTTGGTATCAGCCTTACAGATGGGAAGAGTACCAAATCGTGGAAGTTGTGCTAATGATTGCCGTTTTCCCTATGATGTATATGCTCATAATCCAGAAACAAACACAACTTTTAAACTAGAAGAAGAGAGTGAAGTTGGAACTTATATAATGAATGCCAAAGATATGAACTTAGCCTCTCATGTTGATGAAATTATCAAAAGTGGTGTAATTGATTCTCTCAAAATTGAGGGACGAACAAAATCTCAATATTATTTATCAACTGTAACAAAAACATATAGAAAAGCGATTAATGATAGTTATGCAGGTAAGTTTAACGAAGAGTTATATCAAAAAGAGTTAGCAACTACACAAAATAGAGGTTTTAGCGATGCCTATTTAGTATCAAAACCATATCAAAAAAATGATACACAAAGCTTAGGATTTACAATACAAGATGGCACTCATCAAGTAGCAGGAATTATAAATGAAGATGGGTTATCGTGGAGATGTAAAGATAAGAGTTGTCTAAATGATACTGTAGAAATTGTCTTACCAGTTGGTACAGAGATACAAGAGATAGAAAATGAATATGGTAAAATTGAGCTAATTGATGATAAGTTTTATCTAACTTTTCAAAAAATTATATCTAAAACTAATAAAGAGTTTGAGTGTATCCATAGTGGAGATTTAAATGATATAATATTACCTATTAAACTGCCAAGTTATACAGTTTTAAGAAGAGGTATCGTAGAGGCTAAGAGTAAAAAAGGGTTGGTGTAAAATTATATTTTAAGGGAGTATATTATGGGAGTAAATGAAATTATAAGTGAAG
>CAYWFW010000122.1:0-6694 GCA_964457735.1 uncultured Sulfurovum sp.
ATTAAATATAGCAAAAGAGAATATAGGACTTGAAAGAGGATTTATAGCTTATTATGTAGAAAAGAAATTACCTTTTAGTAAAAATGATATAAAGAGATGGAATGAGTATAACCTTAAATCTAATATATTTACAATAGATAAAATAGATAAATTAGAAAATGGCAATATAAAGTCAAAAATAGAGGAGTTATATAATAGTCCAGAGAGTAAAGATATTAATAGTAAAGTTATAGATTTACAGTATCAAATTAAAAGTAAAGCTACAACTGGCGAATATCCTATTAAAGGTTCTGAATTATTTACAATACATACACAAAAAATTTCACTTTTATCAAAAATACAAGATAAGATAGAAAAAGAGCTTCAAAATGAGATAGCATCATATGTTCAAATTCAAAATATAGTACTTTATATATCTTTGATTATGTGGATATTTACTCTTATATTAGCATTTATTGGTTTTAGAACGGCTTCTGATATTAGTAATAATATTAAAGAACTAGAAGATGTTATTAATAAAGCAGTGAATGAGGCAAAATATAGTGATAATCCAATTGATGATATAGAATCGATTGAAAATATTAACTTAAATACACATAAGGGTACAAAGATTGCATATCAATTTTTGGAATCACTTATTGAGAATGCTAAAAAAGATAAAAAAATGGCTTTTGAAGCAAATGAAGCAAAATCTTTATTTTTAGCTAATATGTCTCATGAGATTAGAACGCCTCTTAATGGTATTGTTGGTTTTACAGAACTTTTAAATACAACTGAACTATCAGATGAACAAAGAGAATTTTTGGCTATTATTGATAAAAGTTCAGAAAATCTATTAAGTATTATCAATAATATTCTGGATCTTTCTAAAATTGAGAGTAATAAAATTGAGATTGAAAATATCATTTTTGATTCTTATGTAGAGTTTGAGAGTGCAATTGAAACCTATGCTGTTGGAGCGGCAGAAAAAAATATTGATCTTAACTTCTATATGGATCCAACAATAGGGAAAAAGCTTAAAGGTGACCCTACTAAGATTAAAGAGATTTTGATTAACCTAATGAGTAATGCTATTAAATTTACTGGTTATGAGGGCGAGATTAATGTTGAAATTATTAAAACAAAACTAGATGATGAACTAAATAATAAAATTACATTTAGTGTTACCGATAATGGTATTGGTATGACAAAAGATCAACAGTCAAGAATTTTTGAAGCATTCTCTCAAGCTGACGCATCTGTTACCAGAAAATATGGTGGAACAGGTCTTGGACTTACAATTTCTAGTCAATTTACAGAGCTTATGGGTGGTAGATTGGAGATAGAAAGTGTTGAAGATGAAGGGACAACATTCTTCTTCTCTTTACCATTAGAAGAGATTGACCCTGAAGACAATGCAATTGTAAATCATAATTACTCAAAATTATCATTATGTAAATACGAAAATAGTAAAAAAGATTTAACTTCTGACAAATTCCTAAATAAGTATTTAAAAATGTATAAACCAAAAGTAAAAAATTTCACTAATGTATCAGACTTAAAATCTTGTTATTCTAATAATGAAGCTGAAGCATATTGGATAGATATAGATAAAGCAGATGAATCTGTATTTGATGCATTGGAAAAATTAGATAAATCTAAAGTTTTCATAATTTCAAATGTTACTTCTCGTAGTAAAATAGAGGAGTTAAATGCTAATAATGATAATGTAATTTATAAACCTATCACAGTAACAAAGATTCAAAATGCTATGAAAAATTCGTTAAGAATAAATAATAAAATAGATGATGTTATAGAGGAAGAGGTGGTAAAACAAGCAACCATCTTTAATGCAGATATTCTTGTAGCAGAAGATAATATTATTAATCAAAAACTTATTAAACATATATTAGCAGAACATGGTATAAATGTTGAATTGGCAAATAATGGGCTTGAAGCATTTGAGAAGCGTAGAAGTGGTTCTTATGACCTTATCTTTATGGATATTCAGATGCCTGTTATGGATGGAATTGAATCTACCAGAGAGATTATTGATTATGAAAAAGATGAGAATATCTCACATATACCAATAGTAGCTTTAACTGCAAATGCATTAAAAGGGGATAGAGAGATATTCTTAGGTGAAGGGATGGATGAGTATATTTCAAAACCTATTGAAACAACAGAACTTCTATATGTACTTAATAAATTTTTGGCAAGTAAGTCTAAAAAAATAGATAAGAAGGAATTTGATCAACAAAGAAATGAGACTCGTTCAAAATTAACTAATGCTAAATCTTCAAAGAAAGAGGTTGCAAAAAAGGTTGAAAAAAAGGTTGAACCAAAAGAGGAAGATACTCCTGCTATTTCTGATGAAGAATTTGATAAGAAAAGAGAAGAGGCTCGTATAAAACTAAATAAAGCGAAAGCTTTAAAAAAACAGCAAGATATGATAAAAGCAGAAAAACCTAAAGATGCAAAAAGTATTCTAATTGCAAAAAGAGGTCTTTTAGAAGGTAGAATTTTAGCAACTATTATAAAAAATAGTGGTGCTAAGTTTAATATTCAAACAGATTTATCTTTATTAGATAGTGAAATTGCAACAAAAAATTATGATATATTATTTACAGATGTAGATTTATTGAGTAATACTATAAGAGAACAAAAAGATGAATTAGCTATTATTCTTCCTAAAAATTCAAAGTTTGATTCATTAGATATTAGTTTTGGTGAAGAGTTAAGTGGTGCTGTAACGAAAAAGAGCATAGATGATATTATTAAAAAGTATAGGAGTTAATAGATGGGATTGAGCGTATTAATTGTTGATGATGACTTTATAAATAGAACTCTTTTAAAGAGTATTTTAAGAAAATATAAAGGCGAAATAACAGAGATGGTAGAGGCAGAAAATGGTTCAGATGCACTGGATAAATTAAAACTTAATGGTAATATTGATATTGTTTTACTTGATATTATTATGCCTATTTTAAATGGGATTGAGTTTCTAAAGATATTTAGAGCAGATTCTAGTTTTAATCATATCCCTGTAGTTGTATTATCTACTGATGATACGAGAAAAGGTGAAGTTTTGGATTTAGGTGCAAACGATTTTTTGAGAAAACCTATTAAAGGTGATGAGTTATTTACAAAGATTATGCAATGGACTGCATAACATTAAATATGATAAAAAGGGAGTTTATATGTTTTTAAAAAAGTTGCTATATATTTCAATGCCAGTTATTTTGCTCTTAAGTGGATGTACAAATAAAACTCCTTCTCCTAATGGTGCCATTAATTATGAAGATAATAGTGGCAAAAAATGGGCAGAACAGACAAATGTTACAAGTATTAATGAATCTAATATCTCTTCTGAGGATTTAATGACTCAAGATAAACAAGTTAGAATCCCTTTTCCTATTCAAGAATATAGCCAATTATCTAAAAAAGGTAGAGCTACAGTAAAAGGTAAAATCTATTTGGATAATAATTATGGTGATAAGATATATGGCAAAAATACAAGATTATACTTAAATCCAGTAACAAGTTATTCTAAACAGTGGTATGAACAAAGTTATTTAGGAGGATATAAATTAACCAAAGCAGATAAGAGATTATATAATTATCTTAAATTTACAACTTCTGATGCAAATGGTAATTTCTCATTTTATGGTATTGCTAGTGGATCATATTATTTGATAGGCTCAGTAAATTATAATAATAGAAAACTAAGAATTACAAGTGAAATAGAAGTTACAAGAGGTAAGGTTGTAAATATAAATCTAACTAGAGAAACTAACTAAAAGATAGTTTTTGATATAATTATCTAATATAAAAATATAAGGAGAGATATTATGAAACAAAATATAATCTATCAAATCAAAAGAAGTTTGCCTCTCCTGCTTCTTTTCTCATTTTCAAACTAATAATAATTCATATAAAGTTTCTTTCTAAATTAATCGTAAATTTGGTAATATAAGATAATTTAGTCAATAATACAAAAACTATAAATAATAATCTAAAGGTAATATAATGAGTAAAGAGATAATAAAAATATTTGATACAACACTAAGAGATGGAGAGCAAAGTCCTGGAGCTTCTATGAATACAGAAGAGAAGATACAGATAGCTTCTCAATTGGAAAGATTAGGAGTTGATATAATTGAAGCAGGATTTGCAGCAGCTAGTATAGGTGATTTTGATGCAATATCTAAAATATCACAAAAAGTTCAAAATTCTACCGTATGTTCATTAGCTCGTGCATTAGATAATGATATTAAGTTTGCTGGAGATGCAGTTAGCAAAGCTAAAATGAAAAGAATTCATACTTTTATTGCAACAAGTGATATTCATATGAAATATAAATTGAAAATGTCTTCTGATGAGGTTATAAAAAGAGCTGTTAGAGCAGTGGAATATGCTCGTGAATTTGTGGATGATGTTGAGTTTAGTTGTGAAGATGCAGGAAGAAGTGATATTATCTTTATGAAAGAGATAACTGATGCAGTGATTGAAGCAGGGGCAACTACTATAAATTTACCTGATACAGTAGGATATAGAATGCCATTTGAAATCGCAGATATGGTTAAACAGATGAGTGAGTATGTCAAAAATAGAGCAATAATATCTGTACATAACCATAATGATTTGGGATTGGCAGTTGCAAACTCTATTGAAAGTATTATAAACGGTGCAAGACAAGTTGAGTGTACTATCAATGGTTTAGGTGAAAGAGCAGGAAATGCTTCTCTTGAAGAGATTGTTATGATTTTAAAGGTAAGAAAAGATATATTTGGGGATTACGACACTAATATAAATACCAAAGAGATATATACAACAAGTAGACTTATTGCAAATATTACAACCATAGAACCTCAACCAAATAAAGCGATAGTTGGTAAAAATGCATTTGCCCATGAAAGTGGAATACATCAAGATGGAATGTTAAAAAATAAAGAGACTTATGAGATAATATCCCCTTGTGATATTGGATTAGATATAGAAGATACTTTGGTTCTTGGAAAACACTCGGGAAGGGCTGCTTTTAAAGATAAACTATTTAAATTAGGTTTTGAACTAAGTAGTGAGAATTTAAATCATGCATTTAATAGATTTAAAGAGTTAGCAGATAAGAAAAAAGATATTTATGATGATGATTTAAGAGCATTGGTAACAAGTCAAATGTCAAATGTAAATAAAGAGTTTGAATTAATCAGATTACAGCTTATGGATTGCAGTAGTGGTGTGCCAAGTGCGGCAATAACTATTAAACATAATAATATGGAAATAACAGATGCTGGTATTGGTGATGGAACTATTGATGCAATTTTCAAAACAATTGATAGAATATCAGGATATCAAGGTACACTTATGGATTATAGTGTTAAATCTGTAAGCAAAGGGAAAGATGCCTTAGCAAATGTAACAGTAAAGGTTAAATTTAATGATAATGAACCAGCAATTATTGGGCATGGCTTAAGTCTTGATACAATGTTAGCAAGTGCAAGAGCATATATAGGAGCTTTAAATTCATATTTAAGTATGGAAGGTATGTTAAAAGCAAAAGATATTTCATCTCAAAATAGTATATAAAGAGGAAGTTTTATGATTTATAAAAAGAGTATAATTAGTTTGATTTTATTTGGATTTTTAATAGGATGTGGTGATGGAGCAACTAGAGTACTAACACAAGTACCTTCACAGAATGATGATGCTGATATTGTTACTATAGCTACTGGTTCAAATCCAGCAGATTATATAATTCCCTCTATCTCTACTGAAGATAAAAAAAAGTTTTTAGATGCTATTAATAAAATAAGAGCAGAAGGATATGATTGTGGGACTGCTTTAGAAAAGGATGGTGGAAAAGTTGTTGGTTATCAAGAGCCAACTACTCCTCTTGTTTGGAATGATAGTTTATATAATTCAGCCTATGAACATAATTATGATATGATTAATAGTGAAACTTTTGCACATGAGGGTTCTGGAACACAATATGATATCACAGGTACAAAACTAAATAAAAAAAGTTTGCCAGAAGAGAGAATAGGTGCTAATAGATATTTCATAAATTCAACATCATATACTCTTGGTGAAAATCTTGCAGAGGGTCAAGATAATATAGATAAAGCAATTACAGATTGGTTAGAGAGTCCTATCCATTGTGAAAATCTTATGAGTCCAGAATTTAAAGAGATGGGACTATCTAAGGTTTTAAATACTACTAATGGTAAATATTACTGGTCACATGAATTTGGAGTAATATATTAGATTTTAGGGTTAGATAGAGTATTCTGAGTAGTGAATTGTCACCTCGGAATTGTCACCTGACCCTACAATATGATTTAATAAAAAAGGATTAAATTATGTATAGTTTAGCAGAGTTAGAGAGAAAAAAGATAGAGTATGAATTACCAAAATATATTATTGAAAAAATAGATGATTTTACAAAAAAATATAATGTTAATGCTGTTGATATTGTAACAGAGTCTATACAAAATTATATAGATAATCAAGAGGTAGAAGAGTTTTATAAGAGCTTTGATAGTGCTTGTAAAGAGTTAAAAGAGGTTTTAGATAATCCAAAACAATTAAATACTTTAAAAACTTTAGAGGAACTAATAGA
Organism: uncultured Sulfurovum sp.; assembly: GCA_964457735.1. Lineage (GTDB taxonomy): Bacteria > Campylobacterota > Campylobacteria > Campylobacterales > Sulfurovaceae > FS08-3. The sequence continues at coordinate 6,602 of CAYWFW010000122.1, forward strand.
TGAACTTGAAGATTAGGTCTCTTGAATCTTTTAATAAAGAGTTAAAAAAATTATTAAAGAAAAATAAAAGAATAAAACAAGATATCCAATATC
>CAYWFW010000123.1:0-3555 GCA_964457735.1 uncultured Sulfurovum sp.
GGATAAAAGATAATACTAATAGAGATATTGATGTTTATATTTTTACTCCTAATAAAATTTTAGCTATAAATGAACAAAAAGATATTAAATATATGATAGATATATTGGGATTAAATTGTATAGATTATCAAAGACAAAAACAATTAAATGAATGGAAAGATAGATATGAAATTGGTTTAGAAGTACAACCATATCAATATCCCACTGCATGGAATATGACACTAAAACAATTAAAAGAAACTAATGATGCTTAAATATTGGTTAGAGTTTGAAGAGAGTATTGGTAAAAATTGGGATAGATTTTTAAATAGAAAAGTGAATAAATTTCATGAAGATAAAAGAGTTTATTTTAAAGATATATCATCATCTCTTGTAATTTTCTATCATCTTCTAGGTGGAGAAAAGGCAAAAGAATTAACTATTACAGATAAAAGATTTGTTGATATAGTTTCAAGAACATTTTTAGAAAAAATCTCATTTTTAGGCAAAGAATTCTTTCTTGCTTGGCAAGATGAAAAGGCTATTTATCTTCCTGCTTCATTTGCTTTATTTGATAATAAAGAACAAAATGAGATGTTATATTATTGGCTTATAGCAATGGTTACAAAAGTTGATGTAAATAAAAATAATATTATAGAAGAGAATACAAAAGCACAAGATTATTTATTAAATAGATATAGTGGATTTAAAATTTTTTATGAAACAGCAAATATCTATTTAACTAAACAATTTGAACAACTTAAAAGTGAAGATTATCCAAATCCCTTGTGGATATATCCATCTATATCATCTGGAAATAAAAGTATGCCAGATGATGAAGATGAAGAGTTAGAGATAAATCAAGACAAAGATAAAACAGAAAATCTTGAGATGAAAAAACAAGCAAATCAAATTGATGATACAAAAGAGACCAATGGTTTTTTGGTATTTTTACCTGAATCTTTGATGTCTATTTTTGAACAGGTCAATGTTGATAGGATGGAAGATGATAGTTTTGATGAAGATGCTTTATATCATGCAGAAGATTTAGATGAGATAACAATTGGTAAAAAACAGGCTAATTTATCTTCACGGATTAAGATGGATTTAGATTTAGAACCTGATATGACTGAAATTTATCCATTAGGAAAAGGTCATTTAATAGATGAATGGGACTATAGAATCAATGATTATCTTATAAATTATGTGAGAATCAAACCTCAAGTTACCTTAAATGTTATACCTATTGAATTGCCTCTAAGATTAAAAAAGAGTGTTAGAAAAATTCAAGGGGAATTAGATTTATTAGAACTTAATAGAATTAAAAATGATAGATTACCTTATGGTGATGAGTTGAATATTGATACTTGGATAGATTATAAAGGGCATCTTAATAAATCTATGCATCATCAAAATTTTTATACAAGTTATGAGAAAAAAACTAGAGATATTTCAACTCTTATTTTAGCAGATGTTTCACTTTCAACAGAGGGTGGGATTACTCAAGATGTAAGAATTATAGATGTTATCAAAGATGGACTTATGGTATTTAGTGAGGCTTTAGATAAGCTAAATGATAAGTTTGCTATATATTCATTTTCATCTTTGCAAAATAAAAAGGTCTATTTTAATATAATAAAGAATTTTAAAGATAAATATGATAGCTTAATTCGTGGTAGAATTGATTCTATGCAACCATATTATTATACTCGTCTTGGGGCAGCGATTCGTGAATCTTCAAAGATTTTAGAAAAACAACAAAGTTCTACTAAATTACTTTTGATTATTAGTGATGGAAAACCAAATGATGAAGATAGATATGATGGTAGATATGGGATAGAAGATACAAAAAAAGCGATTGAAGAGGTTAAGAAAAAAGGGATAACACCTTTTTGCATTACGGTTGATTTAGATGCAAAAGAGTATCTTAGTTATCTATTTGGTAAAAATGGTTTTGCAGTTGTAAGAGATGGTCAAAAACTACCAAAAGTGATACCAGAAATTTATATAAATTTAACAAAATAATAGAGGAAAATTATGGAAAAAATATACTATTTAGCTCAAGGTAATGAGGTTGAACTTTTTGAGGCATCTGCTTCTATGGATTTACCAATTCTTATAAAAGGTCCAACAGGATGTGGGAAAACCAGATTTATTGAGTATATGGGAGAGAGATTAAATAGAAAAGTTTATACAGTAGTTTGTCATGATGATTTAAGTGCATCTGATTTAATTGGTCGCCATTTAATAGATGAAAATGGTACTTTTTGGCAAGATGGACCTCTTACAAAAGCAGTAAGAAATGGTGGAATTTGTTATCTTGATGAGATAATAGAAGCTAGAAAAGATACAACTGTAGTTCTTCATTCACTTGCAGATTATAGAAGAGTTTTACCAATTGATAGAACAGGTGAAGTGATAGAAGCTCATCCTGATTTTATGTTGGTTGTTTCTTATAATCCAGGTTATCAAAATGTTTTAAAAGGTATGAAACCAAGTACAAAACAGAGATTTATATCTTTGGAGTTTCACTATCCAAAACCTGATATAGAAAAAGATATTATTATAAAAGAGAGTGGTGTAGATGAAGATATTGCTGTAAAATTAGTATCAATAGCAAATGAGATAAGAAACTTGACAGATACAGATATTCAAGAGGCAGTTTCTACAAGACTTTTAGTATATTGTGCTAAACTTATTGCTGAAGGTTTTGACCCTTTTCAGGCATCTATCCATACAATAGTTCAATCTCTTAGTGATGAAGATGATGTACTAGAAGTTTTAGAAAAACTTGTTGGATTGTATTTTATTCAAAATATAAAATAGGGTTTTTAAGGTATCCTTTATAGAATATTAAAAGTGGTAGATAATATTTAATTTATAATATAATATTTTTGTGGGTTTCACCCACCCTTGTATAATACAATTAGAGATAAAATATAGTAAAATATCTCTAAAGGATTAAGGGTAAATCGTCCCACCCTAAAGCATTAAAATAACTAAAAATATCAGACGATATATTTGGATATTCTAACAGCTTGTATCGTAGATAGATTACCCTTAGTAAAAAACTTGAACGGAATAAAAAGCAAATAATAATTTATATTATTTAGCTTGAAGTACAAGGAAAAGTTATACTAAGGTAACCCTAAAAGTAATCCTTTAAAATTTCATACAAGGTATTACAATGAGAGATTATATCGGAATTGATATTAGTAAATCAACCCTAGATGTTTATAATGGTAAAAAAAGTTATAAATTTGAGAATAATGAGAATGGATTTAAAGAGATTCTTGCATTAGTTAAAGATATAAAGAATGTTGTTTTTATATTTGAACCAACAGGAGTATATTCTTATGCCATTACAGAGTTTTGTTCAAAAAAGAGTATAAATATCGTTCTTGTTGGGCCCAGAGAATCAAGAAATTTTGCTCAGTCGTTAAAGGTTCGCTCTAAGACAGATAAGATAGATGCAAAAGTACTCTATAAATATCAATCACAAGTAGAGCCAAATATGGTTAAAGTCCCTGTTATCAATAGGGAAGTGATAAAAATACAAGATATGCTCAATGTTTA
>CAYWFW010000124.1:0-3634 GCA_964457735.1 uncultured Sulfurovum sp.
AATATGGATAGTTTTTTGGTTGGGGCTTTGAGTGATAATATTTTTTATATGAAAAAAGAGAAGGAGTAGTTTATGGCTTATTGGCATATGCAGTTACACCCAAATGATTTAAAATGGGGAAGGGAAGAAGAACTGTTAGAAGAATTATCTCTAATTGGTATAGGATTAACTTCTGAAATTCAGACAAAAAATTTTATAAAGAATGTTATGATTAGAGATATAATTTTAATTAAACAAGGGTCTAAACCTATTGCTTTAGTTGAAATAAAAGGAGAGTTAGAAGACAATTTAGAAAATGATATATCAGCTTTAGATTGGTTTAGGTATAGACGCAAAGTTAAAATATTAGATATTTATAATAAAACAAAATTAGATTCTTCTGATAAACCAAAAAATAATTTCCCTTCACCAAGAGGAACACTAACAATATCTAAAGATAATAGAAGTCCAACATACCAATATATTTTAAATTGGCATAAATCACTATTTCCTGAACTATATCAAACTAATGATAGTCTAAAGATTAGAGAAGTAAGTATTACTAATTATAAAATATTCAAAGATTTCAAAATAGATTTTATAGATAAAAATGATAAGCCATTACCTATCGTGGTTGTAGCAGGTATTAATGGAAGTGGTAAAACAACACTATTAGAATATATAAAACAGTTTACAAATATTGTAGATGATAGTGATAGAAGTTATATAACATTAGAGAGGTATGACAAAAAATTAAATGATATTAGGGTAGAAGAGCTTCGTTTTTACAATCTATGGAATATTAAAAGAGAAAGTAAAGAAGAGAGCTTTTTATCTAGGTTATTTAAAGAAAAAATAATCTATTTTTCTACAGGAACAGATATTACGGATTTGAAAATTTTTCTTGCCGAGTATGTAAAAGAGACTATGCACAAAGAAAACTTAAGACCAAGTGATGTATTTGATAGAATTAGAACGAAAGTTAATAAAATATTTCAAGATTTAAAAATGTTAATTAGATTTGATAAAGTTGATGCTGACAGTGATGTATTTTTTAAAAATAAAAAAGAAGAAGTTTTTTCAATAGACGATATATCTACAGGAGAAAAAACACTTCTCTCAAAAGTATTATACCTCTACCTAAAAGAGATAAAAGATAGTGTAATTTTAATTGATGAACCTGAACTATCCCTACACCCAAAATGGCAAAATCAAGTTTTAAAACTCTATGAAAATTTTGCCAAAGAGAACAATTGTCAAATTATAATTGCTACTCATTCGCCTCATATTATTGGAAGTGCAAAGAGTGAATATATTCGATTACTTACAGAAGATGGGGTTATTGATAACTTTTCAAAAAGTTATGGGTTGGAGTTTGATAAGATTTTGACAGATATTATGGGTATTGAAAATTTAAGAACTCCTGATGTGGCTCAAAAGATTAGAGAACTTTGGAAGATATTGGAAGATGAAGAATATGAAAGTTCCCAATATCAAAATCTATATCAAGAATTAGAATTATTATTGGGAAGTTTAGACCAAGATTTAATATTGGCTAGATTAGAGGTAGCCAAACTAAAGAGTCACAATGTTTGATTTAATTCCAATAGAACCAGACTTTTTTATTGAGTTTAAAAGAAAAAATAATCATAAAAGATATACAGATGATTGTGATGACTATTCATTGAGAAATTCACTTAGAGATAGTATGATTCAAGACCAAAGAGGACAATGCTTTTATTGTGAGAAAAAGATAACTAATGACTCTACTAAAGTACATATTGACCATATTATGCAAAGAGATAGTTATCATAACTTAGAGTGTGATTATGAAAATATGGTTCTCTCTTGTAATGGAGATGGTGAGAAATATTGTGGTAAATATAAAGATAAACAGAGTATTTGGGATGATAATAAGTTTATTTGTTTAGTCTCAGATAATAAAGAGTTAAGAGAGAAGCCCTCAGAAGTTTTTGTTTATATGAGTAGTGGCAAGATAAAAGCCAAAAATTCTTTATCTTATGAACTTAAAAAGAGAACTACAAATACAATAGATTATCTAAACCTAAATCATAAAGATTTAATAGGGGCAAGAAAAATCATATCTTTGGCTTTAGCTAGTTATGAAATACAAGGTTTAGACAAACAAGAGATATTTACTTATTTTAATGAGTTTGAGAATATATTTAAATAATAAGGAGCAATAAAATGAACAGAGTATACGGAATAATAGGAATAAAAGCTAAAATGGCAAATTGGAACGCAGATTTTACAGGTAGACCAAAATCAACAAGCAATGGTGATATATTTGGTAGTGATAAAGCTTTAAAGTATCCTATGAAAAAGATGTGGGAGGCTGAAGGTAAAAATGTACTTTTTATTAAGTCTTGGAAAGAGGATAAAAATCATATTGTACCAAATCAATTGGGTGAGAGATATGCTTTACTATTTGGTGCTATTGATAAAAAAATTACAACTACCAAAGAAGTATTAAATAATCTTTTTAAGTGTACTGATGTTAAAAACTTTGGTGCAACTTTTGCCGAAGAGGGGCAAAATATCTCTATAACTGGTGCAGTGCAGTTTGGGCAGGGGTTTAATAAGTTTGATGATACCAATATAGAGATTCAAGATATTTTATCGCCTTTTCAAAATTCCAAAAAAGAGGATAGCCTACAATCAACTCTTGGAACAAAAATCACAGCAGATGAAGCTCACTATTTTTATGGATTTTCTATCAATCCAAATAACTATAATGAGTATGCAAAGATAGTGGATAATGCTAAGTATGTGCAAGACGATTATAAAGCGTTTAAAAAGGTAGCTTTGGTATCGGCTACAGCATATAGCACCAATTCAAAGTTTGGCTGTGAAAATGAATTTACCTTGTTTGTGGAGTGTAAAGACAGTGAAACTTATTTACCTGATTTAAGTGATTATATAGAGTTTGATAGTGAAACTAGAAGTATAGATTTAACAAAATTAGAAGCATTGATTGGTGATAGATATAATAGTGTAGAGGTTTATTATAATCCGTTTAAATTGGATGTGATTACAACTTTGGATAGGTTTAATATCTTTACACAAGAGAAGATATAGTTATGAAAGCAATAAGCTTTAGGCTTAGTGGTAAAACGGCTTGTTTTAGAAAGCCTGATGTAAATCAATTTGCATATTTTACCTATAATAATATTCATAAACCAGCTCTTTTGGGGCTGTTTGGTGCGATATTGGGTTTGGGTGGGTATACTCAACTATCTGATAAAAATAGAGGTCTAAAGAGGGGTGCTTTGGGGTATGATGATGGATTTCCTCAATTTTATGAGAAGCTAAAGGGCTTAAAAATATCTATTACTCCTCTTGCCCCTTATGGATATTTTTCAAAAAAGATTCAAGTTTTTAATAACTCTGTGGGATATGCATCTAAAGAGATGGGTGGTAATTTGATTGTTCGTGAACAATGGATTGAAGAGCCTCAATGGCAAATTATGATTTTGGATGATGGTTCTAAGGAGTATGAGAGGTTAAAAGAGTACTTGCTAAATAAAAAATCGGTTTTTATCCCTTATCTTGGAAAAAATGACCATCCTGCAACTATAGATGATATTAAAGAGATTTTATTACAAAATAAAATAGATAATATTAGACTATCTTC
>CAYWFW010000125.1:0-3802 GCA_964457735.1 uncultured Sulfurovum sp.
AAACTCTATGCTTGAGGCATTGATATTAAATCATAAACCACCTATAGTTGAGGATAGAAAAAGATTTCTTCAACAATCATTATTTTAATTTGTTTTATCTAAGCTAACAATTTTATTTTGATAAGATTTTGATTATATCCCTATTTAAAGGCAACCATAAAATTGATTGCCCTCACCATCTCTTATAGCACCATAAGATTAGATATTTTATTTAGATATTTTATCTAAAATTATTTTACTCATCTCATTAGCACTATTATATGCTTTTTTCGCTTTATCATGAACCAATACAGGAACAAACTTATCTTCAAATGTCATAACCATTTTAAAATATTTTAGATGTTTTTCTGTTGTATCTAATAGTTTTTTAAACTTTTCATCTTTATAATAAATTGATGTTTTTAAAAGCTTAATTGAATCTGTATATATTTTTACACCATTATCCCAATGTTTTTGAATTGTTGGATCAGGAAGTCCCCACATTTTCATCATATAATGAGCAGATAATCTTTGAGATGATGCTGCAATCTCTATTGATGCATTTAATTGTTCACTATCTTTAATCTTCTCTTTTTCTAAAAGATACTTTTTCATTTTTGCTAACTCTTTAATAACCGATCTTATATTTGCATGAATAAATAATCCCTCATCCATCATTCTCTTAGCATCATTATCTGTTAGAGCTGTCATTAATGCCGTTTTTACAGGTTTCCATGCACTCTTACTTGCTTTTATACTTGCTTTTATATCAGCATCTTTAAACTCCTTCTCTATAGATGCTAAAACACCTTCATACTCTTTTATTCCACTTTTGAGTCGTTTATCTGGAGATTTATAGCTAACTTTTGTGGCAATTAGTGAATATGTTTCAAGCATATTTCTCATATTTGACATCTGAGCACCTAAATTTAAAATAGATTTCAAACTATCACCTGCTTGAACATTTACCGAACTCAACAGTGTAATAAGCATCAAAAGTTTTATTTTTTTATATAATTTCATAATAATTTCCTCCTAAATCTTTATTTTATTTTTAGATACATAGATGCGATTTCATCCATTCTAGCACTGATATCATCTGTTGTATTAAATACAATTAATGGTAAACCACCTGTTTCTATATCAAGATAAAATTTATACACTATTTTCCATAGTCTATCTATCTTTTTAAATTTTACATTAATTTCGGGGGAATTTGTTTTATTCTTCATAAGTATTTTGTGATTCTCAGTAAATGTCTTGACTGCTTTATTCATCTGATAAACTGTATTTTTATCTTTAATACCCAATTGATAAGCTATATAATATTTTGCAATCCTTTGAGATAGCATAGCTTGTCTAGCAGACATATCAATCAATTTTGAACTATGAAGATTAGATGACTTATTTAATGATGTCATAATATACTCATTACCCTCTAAAATAGATTCGCTTAAATCCAAAACATATTGAGCATTATCTTTGTTAAACTTCTCTTTTGTTTTATCTGCAATATCCTCGTAGTTCATCGCAACAAACTCTATAAGATTAATAATTTTTGAATCTTTAATTGAACTTTGAAGTGTTTTTTGTGCAATCAAAGACTCTTTTAATGTTTTTAATAATTGTGAATCTGCCTTACTTGAAACTATATTACCACCTTTATACAAATAATCCTTAGATATTCTTTGAGATAACATCCTTTGCTTTCCTGCAATATTAATTAACTCTAAAGTTGTTAATTTTTTTGGTTCAGCTAGTAAGAATTGAGAGAGCGAGAATATTATTACAAGAGCTAAACTCACCCTCTGTGTTGCCATACTTTTCGTTTTCATGATTATCCTTTAAAATTTTATTTCATTGCTAACTTATATTAAAAGTATTCAATTACCTAATTATAGGTTATTATTGATTAAAAAAGTACCATATCACTATGAAATAGATAAAATTTATTATAATTCTATATTATAAAATTGCAACTACAACACAGCTTAAAAGTGTTATCATTTCTTAATTAAATAGTTTAAATTAAAAAGAGAAGGGTGTCTTATGCAAAAAAAAATTATAACTTTAGGTATGACTACAGTATTAGCACTATTGATGTTAAATTTAGCTGTGGCAGATTCTGTAGATAAAGATAAACCAAAACGGATTACAAAAGGGAATATGAGTATTAAATATAATATATTACCTAAAAAGGTGGATTCTCTTTCTAAAATTTTTTCTGGTGGAATATTTTATGGTCGTTTGCGTTCTAATAGTTTTTATTGGGATTGGGAAAATGAGACTTGGAATGATGAGACTAAAAAAGGTCAATTAGATAATAAAAATATGGGAATGGGTGGTAGTATCATCTATAAAACTGGTGTATTTAATGGTCTTAGTGCAACTATGAGTTATTATGGTTCTGTTAATCCCTCTTTTTTTAGAATGGATAAGGATGAAGTAGCTGGGTCTAAGGCAGGTAAAGATACGTTTAGTAGATATAATGTAAAAAATGATAATCAATATGGTATATATGCTTTTGGAGAAAATTATCTTCAATATCAAAATAATATGTTTAATGTAATTTTAGGTCGTCAATTTTTTGAATCTGTTTTTACTGCTTCAAATGATACAAAAATGATTCCTAATACTTTTGATGGGATAGCAGTAAATGCAAAAATTGCCAAAAAAACTCAAGTTAGATTTGCTTTTTTTGACAATCAAAAGCTAAGAGACCATGATGAAACACACGATGTGATTACATTTAAAGATTCTAATGGAGATAGTTGGGGCAATAATGATGATGCAGCAACTCATAAAGGATTAACTTATGAAAAATTTGTAAATGCTGGGGAAGATGTGGACCATGATTTAATCATAGCTGATTTTCAAACAAAATATATTGATAATCTAAAATTAAATTTTAGTTTTCTTCAAGTTCCTGGTGTTGTAAAAGATGTCGTTTTAGAGGCAAACTATAAAGTAGGTTTTGATAATGGTTGGGCTGTTCGTCCTGGAGTAAGATATTTCTATCAAATGGATGATGGTGGTGGAGTGGTTGCTGGATATACAAGTTTAAATGGAAAAGAAGCTGTTGGATATGATGGAGATATACAAACTTCATTAGATAGCTCTTTGGTTGCATTAAGAACTGATTTAATTATGCCAAATAAAAAAGGATTTCTTAGATTAGGTTACTCTAAAGTGGAGGATAAGGCTGATATTATTGCTCCTTGGAGAGGATTTCCAACTGGGGGATATACAAGAGCAATGGCACAATATAACTGGTATGCAAATACAGAGACTATAATGTTAAGAGGTGTTTATAACTTTAACCCTAACTTTAAGGCAAGTTTACGATATGCCGTGCAAGATTTTGATAATAATAAACTTAATATTTCACCTGATAGTACAATTTGGCATTTAGATACTTGGTATGATATTTCACCTCAATTACAGTTAAAAACTCGCCTTGGTATATATAGTGCAGATACAAAAGATACTGCTAAATTTGATAATTCATACAATGAATACAGATTAGAACTTAACTATTTATTTTAAAGAATATCAATAACTGATGTTACGCATATTCAGATTATTTTAAAAATTCAAGGAATTTAATAAAATAAGTAATATAATGGTGGGTTTCACCCACCCTACTAATGGTTTTTTGCCGTAGGGTGGGTGAAACCCACAAAAATATTATATTAAAAATTCTTATTTCATTGGCATTAGGCTATCCCCTTGTGGGTACTCTAGAATATAGATAATTATAAATGTTTATACAAAGTGCGTAACATCAGTCAATAATATTAAATATCTATCATTCCGTGCTTGA
>CAYWFW010000126.1:0-3765 GCA_964457735.1 uncultured Sulfurovum sp.
TTAAAAGAATTAGCTCAATCTATGAGAATTAAAAATAGAATAAAAAGAGTTGTTAATATCAAGTCTTTATTTATTATAAAAGATGAAAAGAGTAAAAATGAAAAGAATAGTTAAAAAAATTGTACCATCTAAAGTATGGAATATCTTAAGAGTACTTAAACATAATCCAAAATTACGAGAAAGTGCTAAAAAGAATATTAAACTACATGGTATAAATTATACGATTAAGCAGTTACAAAATTTTCATGAACGAGATCCTATTATTAAACCATATATAGAGCTAAAACCTGTTAAAAAATTGGTGGATAAAAATTTTATAGTTAATAATATAGAAAGTGATGATACTAAGTTAAAAATAGCTGTAGCTGTTCATGTATATTATCTTGATAAAGTTCAAGAAATTTTAAATCATATAGAAAATATACCTTATGATTATAAAATATATTTTACAGTCTCCATAGATAAGCATAAAGATTTAGAAGATATTTTAGAAGATAGAGAGTTTAATTATGAGATAATCAACTATCCTAATCAAGGTTATGATATTGCTCCATTTATATCGTTATTACCAAAATTAAAAGAGTTAAATTATGATTTGGTCTGTAAAATACATACTAAAAAAGGTGCAGGAGATCTTGATACAGTTATTAAGGGAATAGGTAACTTATGGTTTACTCTTTTAATGAAATCTGTTTTAGGTTCACCACAAAGTATCAAAAAGATGGTTCATACTTTTGAAAATAATTCAAAAGTGGGAATGCTCTGTTCGGCTGAACTATATAAGTCTGCTCAACAATTGATGTATGGAAATAATATATATGCAAGTGAAATATTAAATATTTTTGATAAAACATTAGATCCAGCCAAAGATTGGGGTTTTGTAGCTGGAACAATGTTTTGGGCAGATTTAAGAATATTTGAACCTATTATATCAAACTTTGATGAACTTAATAATATTTGGAAAAAGAGTAGTTATATGAAAACAGGTATTGCTGCTTCTTCATTTCATGCAATGGAAAGAATTTTTGGTCTATTACCAGAAATAACAAATATGGAAACAGCACTATCTTATGCTATATCTGTTCAAAGAGATGTTCATTCAATTGAGATACTACCTAAGGAATATTTTTATACAGCAATGGGTGTTGGCACTACTTTAGATTATGAGCATAAAATTATACATAACTATCATATTCTTAAAGATTCTATAGAGTTTGATGATATATATTATCAACAACAAACATCTAGGTCTATTAAACTAAAGATGAATCCAATTCTACATTTTTTAAGGTATGGTATATATAGTAATGAAGCACCAAATAAAAGATTTTCTCCTTTATCATATCTTGATTTGAATATAGATATACTACATCATAGAGTTAATCCACTTGTACACTATATTAAAAATGGTATTACTGAACAAAGAAGATATTCTCTGCCATCAGAGGATAATTATATATTAGCATCTTATTTGATTAAAGAGTCTCAAGAGTTTGATAAAACATATTATCTAAACAATAATCCAGATGTTTTTCATGCAGGTTTGGATGCATTGGAACATTACTGTAGATATGGATACAAAGAGGATAGAAAACCTAGTTCAGGGTTTGATGTATTATGGTATAAATATGAGTATTTACGCAATTATTTATCAAGTCCAAATCCATTACTACACTATGTTTTAATTGGTAAAAAAATGAACTATACTTCACGACCTATATTTAAACAATCAAAACTAATTCAAAGTAAACTATCAAAAAATCCAAAAAGAATATCACTCTTTGCTGCTTATGATATAGATGGACTTATTGATGAAAGTGTAATACTTTTTGTAAAAGAACTTGCACGACATTCTGATGTATATTTTTTATCAGACTCTATATTACAAGATAGAGAGTTAGATAAATTAAAACCTTATACAAAAGGTGCTTGGGGAATTCGTCATGGAGAGTATGATTTTGGTTCTTATAAACGGTTAGCTCAATATCTTGTGGGTTGGGAAAAAATTGAAGAGTATGATGAAGTGATTTTAGTAAATGATAGCAGTTATCTTTTAAAACCTCTTGATGATGTATTTAATAAAATGGACAAAAAATCTTGTAGTTGGTGGGGTCTACAAGCAACTAAAGGAATTTATGATACAAAAGATATAAAATCAAATCAATTTGATAAAAAAATATCAATGGAGATTGTAAAAGAGAAGATGCTTTCAACATATGAAAATGACACTGAATATGATTTTCTAGTTGCATCATATTTTTTGGTCTTTAGAAAACCTATTTTAGATTCTAATGAATTGCAAAATATATTAAATTCAGTTAAAAAAGAGAGAAATAAAAAGAACATAATTTTAAATTATGAGATAGGTTTAACAAGACGATTGATTAATAAAGGATATGATTTTGATACATATATGGATGATCTATATCCATTCCATCCAATATTTACGAACAATGTTTTTGATATGATAAAAGGGGGTTTCCCTTTATTTAAAAGATTCTTTTTAACAGAAAATCATTATCATGTTCCTCAATTATGGGACTGGAAAGAAAAACTTCTTAATTTTATACCTGATTTAGATATTAAACCAATTGAAAAGAATCTATATAGAGTAGCAGATGCCACAAAATTATATAATAATCTTCATATAGAGGAGAAGAAAAAAAATATATTAACTCATAGTGAATTTCTTAAAAAAGATATAGAATCAGAAGTAGACATAAATTATTGGGCATTTCCTGTATGTGCTTATGATCATAATCTTTCAGGTAATGATAGAGCAATATTTGAAGAAGTTAAAAATAATCCCACTATAAAAAAGATTATTTTAATAAGAAGTAAAAAAATTAATCTTGATGGTGTTAATATTGAAATAATACCTCTTGAATCTCTTTTAGGACAGGAATATCTTTTAAAATGTGGATTTATTTTTGTAAAACATTCACCTCTAGTAAATACTATATATCCCTTAGATACTAAAAAACATAAATTTATTAATCTATGGCATGGTATTCCACTTAAAAGAATAGGTATAGCATCTCTTGATCAACAACATCAAATTAAACAAACATCGATTGAACATTCTAAGTCCCATAGTATTATTGCATCTTCATCAATTGATAAAATGGCAATGGCATCAGCTTTTTATCCATTAACTTATAATGATATATGGGTTACAGGTTTACCTCGTAATGATTTTATTCTAAAAGAGCAAAGTAAACTTCCTGATGATTTTCAAAAAGAATTAAAAGAAGTGGATAAACTTCTTAAAGGAAAAAAATTTATTTTATATGCTCCAACATTTAGAAATAATCAAGCTGATGGATATTATAATTTTTCAAATCAAGAAAAATCTCTCTTATCTAATTATCTAAAAAAGAATAATATAATTTTAGGTATTCGTGAACATATGGCTGATGATACAAACTCTTATACAACAACTTTAAAAGGGGAATCTATAATAGATATGAGTTCAAACCATTTTCCTAATATTGAAATATTATATAGAAAAGCTGATATTCTTATAACAGATTATTCTAGTTGTTTTATTGACTTTATGCTTACAGGTAAACCTATGATTAGTTTTGCATATGATTATGAACAATATTCACAACAAGAAAGAGGATTTTTTTATGATTTAGAATTTGTATTTGCTGGTAAAATATGTAAAGAATTTAACTCTTTATTTAATGAAATTAAAAACTTAATATCCCAAAAAGAAAATATTTTAGATGAAAGTTATAAATTTAAACAAAAAATATTTTT
>CAYWFW010000127.1:0-5133 GCA_964457735.1 uncultured Sulfurovum sp.
AAAAATTACTTGATATTATCCGTATCCTAAAAGATGATGAGATTATTCTTGAAATTTTTGATTCCGTTTTGATTGTCAAACAGCGGCACTCCAAGTTTAAACTTCCCACCTTTGATGCCAGTGCCTTTCCCTCTTTTCCAAGTAAAGAAGATAAACCTCAAATTTCACTCGATTCTCACAGCCTCATCCAAAATCTCAAAAAGATTTCACCTGCTATCGATACCAATAATCCTAAGTTTGAATTAAATGGTGCATTGATTGATATAAAAAAGAATATTACAAATGTTGTAGCAACTGATACAAGAAGATTATCTGTTTCTTCTATCCAAAATACTACAGAAAATGAATTATCTATTATTATTCCAAAAAAAGCTATTATAGAGATTGAAAAAATATTTATTGGTAAGATTGATATATTTTATGATGATATTAATTTAATAATCCAAGATGAAAATTACTTTTTATTTTCAAAACTAATTAATGGAAAATATCCAAACTATGATAGAATTATTCCAAAAGAGCATCAGCATAATATTAAAGTACCTAAAAATAGAATGATAGAAGCGATGAAAAAAATTACGATAATCTCGCAAGAGATTAATATATGTTTTACACAAAATAAGATACTTTTTTCATCTTTAAATAGAGCTAATGATAATTTAGAAGCTAAAACACAAATAGAGATAAATTTAGATATAAATGAAGAGTTTGAATTAAATTTTAATAGCAAATATTTATTAGATTTTTTATCTCAAGTTGATTCAGATGAATTTGAAATAGGGGTAAGTGAAACTACTTTACCATTTATCGTAAAAGATAAAGAGTTTATAACAGTAATAATGCCAATTGTAACATAAAATTAAAAGGTGACTAAAAAATGCAAAAAAATAAAACAAAATATATATTTGTAACAGGTGGAGTTTTAAGTTCTCTAGGTAAAGGGATAACAGCTGCAAGTATAGGTACACTTTTAAAACACTCAGCAGTAAGAGTTGGCGTCTTAAAATTAGATCCATATATCAATGTTGATCCAGGGACAATGAGTCCTTTAGAACATGGTGAGGTTTTTGTAACAAAAGATGGTGCAGAAACAGATTTAGATTTGGGGCATTATGAGAGATTTTTAGATACATCACTTACTCAAAAAAATAACTTTACAACAGGACAAGTATATAAAACTGTTATAGAAAACGAAAGAAAAGGTAAATATCTTGGTAAAACTATTCAGGTAGTTCCCCATATCGTAAATGAGATTAAAGAAAGAATTGTTTATGCAGGGGAAAATAAAGATGTTTTGATTGTGGAACTCGGTGGGACAACAGGAGATATAGAGGGGTTACCATTTTTAGAGACTATTAGACAGATGAAGCATGAATTTGGAAGAGATAGCGTGATGAATGTTCATGTAACATTATTACCATATATCAAAACAGCAGGAGAGCTTAAAACAAAACCAACTCAACATTCAGTTCAAGAGTTAAGAAGAATTGGACTTACTCCCCATATGTTAGTTGTACGAAGTGAACATTTTATCCCAAAAGATGTAAAAGAAAAAATTGCATTTAATTGTGATGTAGATATTAATTCTGTGATTGATGCTATGGATTCTGAGAGTATATATAAAGTACCTCTTAATTTTCTTTATCAAGATATACTAGAACCAATTGCTAAACAGTTACATTTAGGTAACTTAAAACCTGATATGAATAAGTGGGACTCATTAGTCAATAAAATTATAGATCCAAAAAATGAAATATCACTAGCATTTGTAGGAAAATATCTTGACCTTAAAGAGTCTTATAAATCTCTTACAGAAGCAATTATACATGCAGGAGCTAATGTAGATTGTAGAGTTAGGATTAACTGGGTAGATAGTGAAAAACTAGAAGAAGATGGGGTTGAAAAGTATCTTCATAACAGCGATGCCGTTTTAGTTGCAGGTGGATTTGGAAATCGTGGAGTAGAGGGAAAGATTTCTGCTATTAAATATGCAAGAGAAAATAAAATCCCATTTTTAGGAATCTGTTTAGGGATGCAGTTAGCTATGATAGAGTTTGCTAGAAATGTGGTGGAATTAAAAGATGCAAATTCAATTGAATTTGACGAAGATACAAGTGAACCTATAATATATTTGATTGATGAATTTATAGATGCAAGTGGTGATAAACAAGTAAGAACAACAAAATCACCATTAGGTGGAACAATGAGACTTGGAGAGTATGAATGTAATACGCTAGAGGGTTCTAATCTTGCAAAAGCATATAATGATTCTACAATTTATGAAAGACATAGACATAGATATGAAGCAAATCCTAGATATAGAGCTATCTTAGAAAAAAATGGTATGATAATTTCAGGAGAATCAAATGGACTTATTGAAGCAGTAGAAGTTAAAAATCATCCATGGTTTTTGGGAGTTCAGTTTCATCCTGAATTTACATCAAGACTTCAAACTCCAAATCCATCAATTTTAGCATTTATCAAAAATGCAATAAAAAACAGAACTTAAAAATCTAAACATTAGGGGTTTGATGTGAAATTTGCAATTTAGGTTTATTTTAAGTTCTATTTACTATCTAACTTTTGACGAGGCTAAAGCCATCGTGTCCAAAATATAAGATTATAATAGCTTTTTAATGGCAGGGGGCGAGTGTTGTAACACGTTAGGGGTCTGGTGTTGAGTGTTTTGTGAACGAAGTGAATGAAACAGTCAACACCTGACCTCGGCTATACACTCTGTGAGTTAATTTTACAATATATGACCCCTACGATACTGGAGAATTTAATGATATACAATCAAATCACCCTATCTAAATTAGATAAAATATTAAATACTCGTTTTAAAGATGATGGTTTTTTATCTCTTAAAGATTTACCTTTCCCATCAACTCTAAAAGATATGACCAAAGCAACTAACAGAATAATAAAAGCCATCAATAACAAAGAAAAAATAGCATTAATTGGTGATTATGATGTTGATGGAGTTGTTTCAACTGCTATTATGAAGATGTTTTTTAATCATATTGGAGTGGAACTTAAAACTATAATTCCAAATAGATTTAAAGATGGTTATGGGATGAGTTTAAAATTAATTAATCAACTATCTGATTATGATTTAATTCTTACAGTTGATAATGGTATTTCAGCCCTAGAAGCCTCTATCCTTGCCAAAGAGCTAAATATAGAACTTATTATTACCGACCATCATATTGTACCACTAAAACTACCTCTTGCCCATTCAATTGTTAATCAAAAACAAGATGATTGTGAATTTCCTTTTGATGAAATTTGTGGAGCTCAAATATCATGGTATCTTATCGCTTCTTTAAACTCAAAAATCGGAAGTGGTGCTTTAGCTCCACTAAATAAATTTATCAATAAGATAGAGATAAAACAGCTCTTAGAACTAGTTTCAATTGCGATTATAGCAGATGTTATGCCTCTTTTACATATAAATCGTGCAATGGTAATTTCAGGCTTAAAAACTCTTAATCAATCTTTAACCCCATCAATATTAGCATTAAAAGAATATCTTAAAGTAGAAATTTTTACAAGCGAAACTATCGGTTTTTTTATAGCTCCATTGCTAAATAGTGCAGGGCGAATGGAAGATGCCTCTTATGCTTTTGATTTTTTACTTTCAGAAAATATAGCAGATGCAAAAGAAAATCTGCTCAAATTAATAGACTTTAATACAGATAGAAAAGAGGTAGAGTCAAATATTACAAAAGAGGCAATAACTAAGGTAGGGTGGGTGGAACCCACCACTTCCGATAAATATAATCAGGATAATATAATTATTGTTTATGGTGAAAATTGGCACGAAGGGGTGGTAGGAATTGTAGCCTCAAGAGTCTCTACTCATTTTGCTAAACCAGCAATTATACTTTCTAAAGATGGAGATAAACTTAAAGGAAGTGGCAGAAGCTATGGAGAATGCGACCTTTTTGATATTGTTAATCAATCAAAAGATTTGCTTTTGGGGTTTGGTGGACATAAAATGGCAGTTGGATTGGCTCTTGATATTAATAATTTTGATGCTTTTAAAGAATCTCTTCAAAAAAACTATAAAGCCAAAAATTATAATCAAAATATAGAAGATAAAGAGCTTATAGGTGAATTAGATTTTAAAACGATTGATTTTGATTTAATAAATATTATAGAAAAATATGCCCCTTATGGTAATTTAAATAGTAATCCTAAATTTATAACTCACAATGTAAAAGTTATCTCTTGTCAAAAAATTGGGAAAGATAAGAATCATCTAAAATTAACTTTATCCCAAGGATATGGTGCTTTAGCTCCATCTAGTATTATCAATGCAATTAAATTTAGAGATGATTCAGATATAAAACCAAACTCTATTATAGATATAAAATATAGAGTTAATAAAAATATTTTTAGAGGTAAAGAATCATTGCAACTGATGATTGATGAGATTACCACCGACTAGCTTTAATATATTCTTAAGCCAAAAATAGCTAGAATTTTAATAGAAATCTCAGGAGTGGGATTTCGCGCGAAAAATTAACTCAAAACAAAAGGAGTCAATATGACTATAAAAAAAATTGGATTGTCAGCATTAGTTGCTGCAACTTTATCAACAGGCGCTTTTGCAGCAGCAACAATTGATGGTAGTGGTTATAAAAATGCTGATACTACAACTAAAACATTTAACATTAATTATTCTGCAAAAACTGCAATAGATTTAAATACAACTGTGGATGGAGCTGTTACATTTAGTGGTTTTGGTGTAGATGCAGGACAATGGTTGATTTTTGAACTTTCAGGTGCAAACTTTGAAACAAATACTTCAAAATTTGAATATCAATTAACTGATGAAAGTTCAACTGTATTATCTACTCCAGCATCAACAGTTGTAGAGGCTAATAAAATACAGTTTAAACTTGCCTCTGATGTTGCTTCAACATTAATTGTTTCATTAGGTGATACTGATACAGCTGAAGCGAATGCTACATCTTTAATTCTTTTACAAAATTCTACTAGTGATGTAAAAATCAAAGCTAGTGCTTTAAATGATACTGGTACAGAACTTTTAAATTCAGCAACAAGTGAATTTACTATTATAGAAGCAAAAACAACAGCAAATGTAACTGGTACTCTTGCTTGTGG
>CAYWFW010000128.1:0-9646 GCA_964457735.1 uncultured Sulfurovum sp.
ATAGTTTTAGCTCTTATTATGGCAATAATTTATAAAGAGATAATCTCAAAACATACCTTAAACAAGTTACTAGAAAAAAATAAAAAAATACTAAATTCTCAAAAATCAATAATCATCATAACAAATGGTATTGAAATATTCGAATCAAATAAAACACTATTAGATTTTTTTGAATATCAGAACTTAGATGAATTCAAGCAAAAACATAGTTGTATTTGTGATATGTTTAAAGAAGAAGAGGGTAAAAATTATATTCAAAAGCAGATGAAAGATAAAAACTGGTATCAATATATTTTAGAGAATCATATAAAAGAAAATAAAGTTATGATGATTGATACAAATAATAAAAAACATATATTTAAGATAGAATATCAGGAGTATGATAAGCATTATAATTCACAAATATTTACATTTATTGATATTACACAGATAGAGACTCTAAATTATAGTTTAATGCAAAAAGTGCAAGAGACAGAGGAGCTAATAAAATTAAAATCTGAATTTTTAGCAAATATGTCTCACGAGATTAGAACTCCAATGAATGCTATCATAGGTATGAGCCATTTGGCACTTTTAACCAAACTTGATGATAAACAAAAACACTATATAGAAAAAATAGATGATAGTGCAAAATCACTTTTGGGTATTATTAATGATATTTTGGATTTTAGTAAAATTGAAGCTGGTAAATTAACTATAGAAAAGATAGATTTTGACCTTTTTGAAACTGTTGATAAAGTGATTGATTTAATATCTTTTAAAGCTCATGATAAGAATCTTGAACTAATTGTTAGTTATGATAGAGATGTTGGAAATATGTTTTATGGAGATAAATTAAGAATATCTCAAATATTAACAAATCTTTTGGGCAATGCTGTTAAGTTTACAGATTTTGGAGAAATTGGTATTTATATATCAAAAACTGATAAAAATAGAGTTAGATTTGAGGTAAAAGATACAGGTATTGGTTTATCACAAAAAGCACAAGATAGGCTATTTAATTCATTTTCTCAAGCAGATGGAAGTGTAACAAGAAAATATGGTGGAACTGGTCTTGGGCTTAGTATATCAAAGCAATTAACAGAATTAATGGATGGAAAGATTTGGGTTGAAAGTAATCTAGGAGAGGGGAGTAGCTTTATTTTTGAGATTAAACTAGAAGATAAAAACTTTACACATGAAGAGTTTACACACTTTAAAAATAAAAGAATATTAATTGTAGATGATAATAAATCGTGGCATGAGATATTAACAAATTCACTAAAAGAGTTTGATATAGAGGTGGATTGTGTTTTAAGTGGTGATGAAGCGATAGAAACAGTGATAAACAGTCATGGTCAATATGATTTAATATTGATGGATTGGAATATGCCGTATCTTAACGGTATTGATACAGCACAAAAGATACATAAAATATGTGAAGAGAAACAAAATAAACATCTTATAACAATTGTAATGGTTAGTGCATTTAGACAAGAATCTATTGTAAAATCTGCAAAAGAGATTGGAATAGATATATTTTTACAAAAACCTATTAATCCATCTATCCTAAATAATGTATTGCGTAGTGTTTTTTTAGATAATGTTAAAATTAATTATACTAATCCAAATGAAAATAGAATTACAAAAAATGATATAGAGACTCTAAGTGGTAGTAAAATCCTTTTGGTAGAGGATAATATCACAAATCAAGAGATTATTGTAGGTCTTTTAGAGGATAGTGGTATTCAAATAGATATTGCATCTAATGGTAAAGAGGGTGTTGATATGTTTGAAAAAAATAGTTATGAGTTAATATTGATGGATATTCAAATGCCTATAATGGAAGGATATGAAGCAACAAGAAGAATTAGGGCAAAAGATAAAAATATTCCAATTATTGCGTTAAGTGCAAATGCTATGCAAAAAGATAGAGATAGAACTTTAAAAGAGGGGATGAATGCCCATTTAAATAAACCAATTATTGTAGAAGAGTTATATACAACATTACTTCAATATATCTCAAAGAAAAAAGATATATCTACATCAAAACCAAATATAGATAAAGATGATATAGAGATACCAAATTTTAAAACTATTGATACTAAAATAGGTTTAAGTTATCTAAATAATAATAAAAAACTATATATCAAAATTTTAAATGATTTTGTAGCAGATTATAAATCTATAGATTGCGAAAAGCTAAATTTTGATGAGTTTAAAAGAGTGATTCATACAATAAAAGGACTATCTGCAAGTTTTGGGGCAGTTTTACTAAATGATATATCCAAAAAAATTGATAAAACAGAAGACAAATCTATGTTGCCTCAACTTCAAGAGGAGTTAAAAAATGTTATTAGTGAGATTGAGAAAAAATTGAAAACTGATACATTAGTAAAGAATAATGTTACAAAAGAATCTTTGTCATTACAAAAACGAAATGCACTATTTATAGAACTTAAAAATGCTATAGAAAGTGAAATGCCAAATGAGTGTAAAGAGATAATTATAAAAATCAATAACTATCAACTTTTAGCTAAAGATGAAATATTATATGATAAAATAAAGAAATTAATTAATAAATATCAATTTGAAGAAGCTGGGGAGCTTTTGAATGAGGATGGAGAATGAAAGAAAATAGTGCAACCATTTTAGTGGTAGATGATACAGAAACAAATATAGATATATTAATTGAACTTTTATCTGATTATAATGTCGCTGTGGCTCTAAATGGAGAAAGAGCTATTAAAATTGCTAATAAAAAAAAGATTGACCTTATTCTTCTGGATATTATGATGCCTATTATGGATGGCTATGAAACTTGTAGAAGATTAAAACTAGATGATAAAACAAAAGATATTCCAATTATTTTTATCACTGCAAAAGTGGATGAAAAGAGTATTGAAAATGGTTATGATGTTGGTGGTATTGATTACATAACAAAACCATTTAAACCAAAAGAGTTAATCGCTAGAGTTAAAACACAACTAAAATTAAAATCCTTAATTGATAACTTAGAAGATAAGGTAAAACAAGAGGTATCAAGAAGACTTCATGAACAAAATGAAAAAGATGAATTTTTATTCCAATACTCTAAAAAGGCAGCACTGGGAGAGATAATAAGTATGATAGCTCACCAGTGGAAACAACCTCTTGGAGCAATTAATGGTGCAATTACATCTGTTGAAATAAAATTAGAGATGGAAAAATTTGATTTTACAAGATATGAAGATGTACTTGAATTTTTAAAGTTAATTGAGAATAAACATCAAAATATTAAAGATTATATCCAAAGTATGTTAGAAACAATGAATGACTTTAGAAATTTCTTTAGACCATCAAAAACCAAAGAGTTACTGCCTCTTACCACACCAATTAATAGAGCATTACATATAATTCAAACATCCATAAGTTCTAAAGGGATTAAGATAAATCTTGATTTTCAAAATAACAAAGATGTGATGATATATCCTAATAATATAATGCAAGTTGTTCTTAATATTCTCAAAAATGCCGAAGATAATTTTATAGAGAAAAAAATAGATGATGCAACAATAACCATCTCTACAAAAAGTGATAATGATAGTGATATAATAACAATTTTTGATAATGGTGGTGGAATTCCTGAAGATATAATGGATAAAATATTTGAACCATACTTTACAACAAAAAATGAAGAAAAGGGTACAGGGATAGGATTATATATGAGTAAACTTATCATAGAAGAAAACTTAACTGGAACAATTAAGGCAATAAATAAAAATGGTGGTGTTGCGTTTGAAATAAAGCTAAATAAAACTGAGTAAAAGTAAAATAAGATATAATCATCAAAAAGTTTTGATATGAATAACGATAACCTATTAACCAAAAATTATGACTATAAACTGCCACAAGAGCTGATTGCTACAAAACCTATATATCCACCAGATAGTGCTAAACTTCTGGTTTATAACAGAAAGAATGATACAATAACTCATACTCTATTTTCTAAAATTATGGATTTTATACCTAAAGATTGTGATATTTTTCTTAATGACACAAAAGTTATAAAAGCTAGAATCTTTGGAGTTAAACCAAGTGGAGGCAAGATTGAACTGCTTTTAAATAAACCTCTTGAAGATAATAAATATTTGGTTATGACAAGAGGACGCGTTAAAATAGGAACTATCATCTCTTTTGATTTTAACTTAAAAGCCGAAGTTATCAAACTAAATATAGATGGCTCACGAGAGGTTATTTTTAGCCAAGATGATTCAGAGCTAAGATTTGAGGATTTAATATTAATTTTAGATAAAATTGGTCATATTCCACTTCCACCATATATTCAAAGAGAAGATAATTTAGAAGATGAAAAAGATTATCAAACACTATTTGCCTCAAATTATGGAGCAGTCGCAGCACCAACAGCCTCATTACATTTTAGTGATAGTTTATATAAAAAATTTTGTAACAATTATAATATTCACAAACTTACACTTCATGTTGGAGCAGGAACATTTAAACCAGTTGATGCTGAAAATATCTTAAATCATCCTATGCACTCAGAATATTATAATATCCCATTAAAAAGTGCCAAAATAATAGATAGTAAAAGAGATATTTTAGCCGTTGGAACAACTGTTACACGAACAATTGAATATTATGATAGAGTTAAAAAACTAGATGGAGAGTGTAATCTATTTTTAAATCCACAAAACAAACCTCAACGAGTTTCATATCTCTTGACCAATTTTCATTTGCCAAAAAGTACACTAATTATGTTGGTTTCTGCTTTTGCAGGTAGAGAAAAAACTTTAAAGATATATCAAGAAGCAATCAAACATAACTATAGATTTTATAGCTATGGTGATGCTATGATTATTATCTAAACTTATCAACTTTTTTTGACGATTTCAAATCTTTTAGGAGATTTGATACTCTAATTGGAACGCCTAGTTTGTTCATATAAATTACATAATTTGTTAGAACTTTTTTGCCATATTCCCTTGTTTCAGGTGCATCAATAAGCTCCATACTTAAAAATGGTTCATACTTTTTATTTTGAAATCGCCCTTTTTGGGTCAATTGTCTTTTAATAAATCCAATTCCACCATTATAAGCATAAGCAACAAGTAGAGGATTATATAACCATTTATCAAGATAATTTAAATGATGATTAGCATACTTTAATGCATTATATGGATTAAACATACTATCATAGTCCACTTTCTCGCCTCTTTGTTTTGCAATATCTTTAACTAAAAAGGGCATAATTTGCATCATTCCTAAAGCAAAACTAGTTGATATTGATGCAGGGATAAAACGGCTCTCTTGTCTTGCAAGTGCGTAAATCATAGCTTGTCTTTGCTTACTAAGGTGAGATAAACTGCTTCTGTATGGCATTGGATAATATCCCTTTTTATATTTTATAGCAACAGATTTAATATATGAATAGTGGGCAATTGTTTCTATAGATTTAAATTTATTAGAGAGATTATTTTTATTTAAACTTTTATTAAAAATTTTCTTTTTAAGCTTTGCCCAAGATATTGGATTAGTTATATCAAAGTTTTTAATTCTTTGTTTCCTAAAATTAGGAGTTATAGTTTTTGGATAAGCTATTCTCATCTTATCTCTAGCTAATAAAGTATAAATATTTATGCTATGACTTTTTTCTAAGCTATTTAAATATATTCTTTCTTGTGTTAATAAAAATAACCAAAAAGAAGCTTGGTCTTTAAACTCCCTTTTATACGCTTTTTTTCTTGCTTCTCCAAAATATATAATAGCAATATCTTCTTTATTATGCTTGAGTGCATTTATTGCTAAATCAAAACTTGTTCTAAATGTTAAAGAGTTATTTAGAGCTGGTGCAAAAAGAAAAGATTTTGCAATATACTTTAAATTTTCTTTTTTTATTAAAGCTATACTTTCATTAAATTTTTTACTTCTTGTGAGTTTTTTATATTGTATTGGTGTTAATATATGATTAAATTTTTGTCGCTCTTTTTTTGAGGCACTATTAAAGATAAATGTTTGAATATCAGCCTTTTGTTTCATCAAAGCCAAATAAGGGTTTTGGCTTTTTTTAACTAATTTACTTTTTTTTACCTTTTGTCTCCAAGCCTCTTTTTGAGCTTTTGTCGCTGGAGGAAGAGGCTTTTTAGTTAATTTTGGATACCTACCTGTTTTTTTACGATATGCTTTTTTAAGTTTAGAGTTTAATCTCTTTGCACCTTTTATAATCTTAATTGCTTGAGATTTTGTGGTACTCGATTGAGACAGATAACGCCAAATAAAATAATCTTTCTCTCTACAAGTAGGCATATTATTTACCTCAGAAAAATTATAATACTTTGCTTCTAAAGATAAAATTAATATAACTAAAATAAAGATTAATCTCATATTTTATCCAAATGTAAGTTTGACTATAAAATTATCTAAAAATTGTAATCCTAATAAAAGAATAAGAGGAGATAAATCTATCCCTGAAAATACCACAAATGGCATCTTTCTTCTAATAAAGTCAAAAATTGGTTCTGTTAATCTATAAACAATTTGAACTAAAGTATTATATGGGTCTGGTCTAACAAAGCTAAGAATAGCCGATATAAAAACAACAATTATATATATGCTAACGATTGTATGAAGTAATTGAACTATTGAATATATTAATGCACTCATGATACCACCTCTGTAATGTATGATTTGATTAATGGATAAATTTCATCTAATTCCACACCTTGTTCTTTGCCTGTCATAAGTAGACTAAGAGGTTTAAATAATTTTGCACCATTTAGTCCTGACTTATTTGTTATATATTTTTTAAAATCATTAAACTCTTCAATCATTGGAGAATCAAAAATAACATCTTGTATTATCTTCATCTCCTCAGCCCATTCTCCATTAAGCTCCTTTTTTGAAAATATTAATTTAATCTTAGCACCAATTTCATTAGTTGTACTTACCTCTTTAAGATAAATTTTTGCTAATTTTCCAATATTATTTTCACTCCATCCAAATAGAGTTGATAATTTTTTATCATCCATCAATTTTATATGCTCACGATTGATAAATCTTAATTTATTAATATCAAACTTAACATCTTGTTTTGAGAGATTTTCTAATTTAAACCATTTTAATGCTTCTGGAAGTGTAAATATCTCTGTTGGTGCTTGTGTATTATTACCTAAAAGAATCAAATAATTAATAATAGCATCAGGCAAAAATCCCTCTTCTAAAAGCCATTTTACACCATTTGTATCATCCTTTTTACTAATCTTTTGACCATCCATATTTAACATAATTGGAAGATGTGCATATTTAGTCTCTGATTCATACCCTAAAGAGGTTTTAATATGTTTTTGCTTTAAAGCATTACTTAAATTATCCTCTTCTTGAATAATAAAATTTACACCACTAAGCATATCATCACAAGCAGATGAAAAATTATGAGTTGGTGTTCCATCTGCTCTTAAGATTACAAAGCTATCAACATCATTAGGGGTTGATGTAATATCGCCTTTTATTATATCTTGAATAATAATATCAGAGGTTGGTTTTTTGATACGAATTACAAAAGGGGTTTTATTCTCTTTCAACTCTTGCATTTGAGATATATCACTATCAACACAAACACCACTATATCTATATGTAATAGAATTAGACTTTGCTTTTTCTCTATCTTTCTCTAAATCTTCTGCACTACACAAACATATAAAAGCCTTTTTCTCTTTTAGCAATTTAATAGCCAAAGTTTGATGAATATGTAGATTTTCACTTTGATATAGTTTTTGAGAATAAATAATCGCAAATTTTTCTAATAATAGTAAAATCTCTTCATCTTTTGCCTCTATATTTTTTGCTTTATCTGTATCCTCTATCCTTACAATAAAGTCATTATTTATCTGTAAAGAGTAAAGATAATTAAATATCGCAACTCGTAAATCATCAATGTGCATATCTCCTGTTGGTGATGGTGCAAATCTTAACATTTGTCCTCCTATTTTTCTTTTTTATATAATATTTTGGTGGGTTTCACCCACCCTACGGCAAAGAACCATTATAATTACCCTTTTTATCTACCGTAGGCTGTTGTAAAATCCAAAATTAACACCTTTATCCATTCCTTTAAAATAGATACAATTAGATACGGTAGGGGTCAAGTGTTGCAAAATAAACTCACGTAGTGGGTGAATTTTCAACACTTGACCTCGGCTAATCTAAACTTCTCTTCTTGATAATTTTTCCATAGCTCTTAAAACCAATCTTACTCCTGCCCCACTCGCTCCATATGGATTTTCTCCCCAATCTTGCTCCACAAATGCTGGTCCTGCAATATCAATATGCGCCCATTTATCTTGATGATGTTCATCTATAAATTCAGATAAGAACATTCCTGCCGTAATTGCTCCACCATATCTTGTACTTGCAATATTACAAACATCAGCAATCTTACTATTAATTGTCTCTTTTAAATATCTATTAAACTCCAAAGATGATGCAAACTCTCCTGAGATTTTCTTTCCAGCATTTACAATCATATCAACTGGTTCATCAGCATTTCCCATCACTCCACTTGTAAAATGACCCACACCCACAACACAAGCACCTGTTAAAGTTGCCATATCAAAGATATAATCAGCTTGAACCTCTTGTTGAGCATAACATAAAACATCAGCCAAAACCAATCTTCCCTCGGCATCTGTATTTCTTACTTCAATAGTTTTTCCATTTTTAGCAACCAATACATCATCAGGTTTAAACGCATCTCCACCAATCATATTTTCTACTGCACCCACAAATCCATGAACCTCTATTGGTAAATTCATCTTTGAAATAGCTTTCATCAGACCTAAAACTGCCGAACCACCACTCTTATCAGATTTCATTGTTACCATAAAATCAGCAGGTTTTAGGCTAAGTCCACCACTATCATAAGTAAGACCTTTACCAATCAAAGATACAATAAATTTTGGATTTTTTGGTTTATGTGCCAAATGAATTACTCTTGAACTATGACGACTAGCTCTCCCAACTGCCAAAAGTGCATTCATATTTTCACTTTTAAGCTCTTTTGTTTTTAAGATATTACACTCTAAAGTAGAATTTTTTGCAAGTTTTTTGGCGATATTTGCCATAGTTTGAGGATAACAATCTTCTGGAGTTGTATTTACAATATCTCTTGTAAAGTTTGTAGATTCTGCTGTAATCTCACCATTTTTAACAGCTTTTTTGTAGTTTTCTAAACTCACTTCATACTGCTCATAACCCTCTGTAGAGATTATAACCTCTTTAAGTTTGGATTTACTCTTTTTGCTTTTATAATTCTCAAAACTATATTCACCCAATAAAAGCCCCTCAACCATTGCTCTAATTGATGCGGTACATCTTGGATGACTTAGATAAGTTGCAATTTTAATACTCTTATAGTTTGTCTTTTTAATAGCTTTGATAGCTTGTGCTGAGGCTGTTCTTATATCATAACTCTTAAGTGTATCAACTGCTACATATAATCTATCTTTTGATACTAAAAGAGAGGTTGCATCTTGAGATGGCTTAAATCCTATTTTTTTCAGAAGTTTTTTATCTTGAATAAACTTATGGTTCATATCTTTATTTGCTATAAATATTATCTCTAATCCAGCATTAATTTGTGATATTTTTTTATCTTTAATTGTAATTTTCA
>CAYWFW010000129.1:0-6568 GCA_964457735.1 uncultured Sulfurovum sp.
ATAAAAGAATAAATTCTATAAAAGCTAAAAATATAGTTCAACAAATTATTAAAGAGGTAATTTTTTCAAAATCATATTATTTAGATAAAAATACCCTTCAACTATTTGATGATTTATATCAAGCACTAGATAAAGGCTCACCTGTTTTATTTATTTTATCTACTTTAATGCTAAAACTTTTAGCTAAAAAAAAGAGATAATTACTCTACTTAAAACTAAAAATGAGATAATTAAGCTATAATCATAAAAAAATTTCAGGAGCAATTATGGCTACAATTTCAATGGGTGATATAAAAAAAGGTCTTAGATTAGAAGTTGATGGAAATCCGTTTAGAGTGGTTGATTATCAACATGTAAAACCTGGTAAAGGTGCAGCATTTGTACGTACAAAGATTAAAAACTTAGCAACAGGTAAAGTGATAGATAAAACAGTTCATGCTGGAGATAAATTTGAAGTGCCAGATTTAGAGCAAAAAACTATGCAGTATCTTTATGATGATGGTGAGATGCTTCAATTTATGGATACAACAACTTATGATCAAATTGGTCTTAGTTATGCACAGGTTGGTGATGTACTTAATTATATGATTGATGGTATGGAAGCTGAGATTCTATTTTATAATGGTAGAGCAATTACAGTTGAAATTCCTATCACTGTGATTTTAAAAGTTGTTGAAACTCCTCCAAACTTTAAAGGTGATTCTCAAGGTGGTAAAAAACCAGCAACACTAGAGAGTGGAGCAGTGGTTCAAGTTCCATTTCATATTCTTGAAGGTGAGATGATTAAAGTCGATACAGTAGAGGGTAAATACTTAGAAAAAGCAAAATAATAATTTTTACAATCTCTTTTACACTACTTTTTAGATATAATGGTGAAAATATTATATATATTAAGTATAAGAAAAGAGAAATATGAAATTTACAGATTTAGAATTAAAAGAAGAGTTACAACAATCAATAGATAATATGGGTTTTAAAGAGCCTAGTCCTATTCAACAAGAAGCTATACCTATGGTGTTGAGTGGTTCAGATTTAATTGCACAAGCACATACAGGAACAGGTAAAACAGCAGCATTTGGTCTGCCATTAATCAATATGATGGAATGTGGTGATGATGTAGAAATTTTGGTTATAGTTCCAACTCGTGAACTAGCTATGCAAGTGAGTGATGAACTATTTAGATTTGGTAAGACACTAAATGTAAAAACTGCAACAGTTTATGGTGGAACAGCGTATAATAGACAAATTGAAAGAATCAATCGTGCTAATATAATTGTAGCAACTCCAGGAAGATTACAAGATTTACTTAAAACTAAAAGAATTCAAATATCCCCTCAATTTGTAGTATTAGATGAAGCAGATGAGATGCTTGATATGGGATTCTTAGATGAGATAAAAAATATCTTTACTTACCTTCCAGAAAAAAGACAAACTTTAATGTTTTCTGCAACAATGCCCAATTCAATCAAAAAACTAGCACAACAAATTTTAAATGACCCAAAAGTTATTACAATTACAAAAAGAGATACAACAAACAAAAATATTTCACAAAACTATTATGTTATGGCAGAATCAGAGAGAGATGATGCTTTAATTAGATTAATAGATTATAAATCACCTAGCAAATGTATTATATTTTGTAGAATGAAAAGAGAAGTTGATAGACTTGTAACTCATCTTGTTGCTTCTGGATTTAAGGCTAAAGGTCTTCATGGAGATATGGAG
Source organism: uncultured Sulfurovum sp. (assembly GCA_964457735.1). Lineage (GTDB taxonomy): Bacteria > Campylobacterota > Campylobacteria > Campylobacterales > Sulfurovaceae > FS08-3. Next base: position 1,726 of record CAYWFW010000129.1, read on the forward strand.
CAAAGACAAAGAGAAATTGTGATTCGTGCATTTAAGCAGGGTCAAATTGATATTTTTGTGGCAACGGATGTTGCTGCTCGTGGTCTTGATGTAAATGATGTTTCTCATGTATTTAACTACCATATCCCTTTTGATAGTGAAAGTTATGTTCATAGAATTGGAAGAACTGGTCGTGCTGGTAAAGCTGGAGAAGCTATCACTCTAGCTACACCAAATGAGTTAAGAGCAATACAAAAAATACAAAAAGATATTGGTGCAGAGATTATCACTCAAGAGCTTCCAACAAAAAGAGAGGTTGCTGGAAATCAACAATCTAAACTAATAGAAGATATCCGAATCGCTCCAAATTTAGATTCATCTCATGAAATTGTAAAAACACTATCTTCTGAATTTGATATAACAACAATCGCTTATAAACTTGTTTCTATGCTTCAAGAAAAAGATGGTGTTGCAGGAAGAGAAGTGATTGGTATGAATCTTGAAGAGATTAAAAAATACCTTGAAAGAGCATCAAAAGATGGTGGAGGTGGTGGAAGTAGAAACCGAAACCGAAGACGCCGAAGTGGTGGTGGAAGTGGAGATAATAGAAATAGAAGCCGAAATGGTGGAGGTGGAAACAGAAATAGAAGCCGAAACGGTAGTAATGGTGGAAGTAGCAGTGGAGATAGAAATAGAAACAGAACAAGAAATAGAGACTAATTATTTATCTTTATAGTGTATAATGATGTTCATATATGAAAAAAGGAAATTTATGAAAAAATTAATTTGGTTATTATCATTATCTTTACTTACAACTGTTGGTAGTTTTGCAGAGATAAACGAAACTCAACCAACAGAGTCAAATGCTACAGCAGTAGATAATAAAATTATGATGAGTATTACAGATGTAACTGGAAAAGTTATGAAAGTGGAAGCACTTACAAATGGGTTGGACTTTAAAGACTTTAAAGATAAAGTTATATTTTTAGAATTTTTTGGACATCGTTGCCCACCTTGTAGAAAATCTATTCCTCATTATATTAATTTGCAAAAAAAGTTTAAAGATAAACTGGTAATTATTGCAATAGAGGTACAAGGCTTAAGCGATAATCAATTAAAATCTTTTGCAAAGAAAAAAGGTATCAACTATATAACCGTATCTCAAAAGAATGCACAAGTTTTAGTTGAGCATATTGCAGTTAGAGCTAATTGGAGTGGAGCTATTCCATATTTAATCATACTTAACCAAAAGGGTGACGTGCAAACTATGCAAGCTGGATTAATACCAGAAAAAGCTCTTGAAGATATTATGAATGGTTTAACTACAGTCTCTGAAGATAATAACGAGACAACTGAGTCTTGATTGACATAGACTAAACTTTTTTGATATAATTACCTAAAATTATATATTATTAAATAATTGGGGGAAATATGTCAAAAAGTTTATATAAAACACTAGGTATCAGCGAAAATTCTACTGCTGATGAGATTAAAAAAGCTTATAGAAAACTAGCAAGAAAATACCATCCAGATATAAATAAAGAAGAGAGTGCCGTCGATAAATTTAAAGAGATTAATGCAGCATATGAAGTATTAAGCGATTCAAATAAAAAATCACAATATGATATACATGGCGATAGTATGTTTGGTGGTCAGAATTTTCATGACTTTGCACAACAAAATCAACGAGGTGGCGCGGACATTAATGATATTCTTAGAGAGATGTTTGGTGGTGGAGGCGGTGGTTTTGGAGGCTTTGGTGGTGGAGGTTTTGGTCAAGTGGATTTAAATATTCAAGCTAAAATTACTATACCATTTATGACAAGTATTCTAGGTGGAAAGCAAAAAGTAAGTCTAACTCGTGATAGATTTGATATTAAAATCCCAGCAGGAACAAGCACAGGTGATAAACTAAGAGTTCGTGGAAAAGGTGAAAGCCATAATGGACAAGTTGGAGATTTAATTATTCAAATAGAGGTTCAAGCTTCTGATGAATATGATAGAAAAGGTTACGATTTATATCGTACTATTGATGTTCCTCTTAAATTTGCTTGGTTTGGTGGTAAACTTAATGTTGAAACACCAGAAAAAACTGTATCTCTCAAAATACCTTCTAATACAAAAAATGCTCAAAAATTCAGACTAAAAGGTAAAGGTGTACCAGATAAAAAAACAGCACTCAAAGGTGATTTATATCTTGTGGCAAATGTTATCTTGCCTGATGTAGAAGAGATGGATAGTGAACTTAAACAGATGTGTGAAGATAGGTTATAAAAATGCATAGTTATGATGAACCTGTATATTTAATAAGTGTGGTTGCAAATATATTAAAAATCCACCCTCAAACTTTAAGGCAATACGAGAGAGAGGGCTTAGTTGAACCATCTCGTACGCAGGGGAGAATCAGATTATATTCTCAAAGAGATATAGATAAGATAAAAATGATACTAAGATTAACTAGGAATTTAGGGGTTAATCTTGCAGGTGTGGATATAGTTTTGCAGTTAAAAGAGAAAATGGATGAGATGCAAGATGAGATAAATACTCTTAGAGATGAATTAAGTAAAACAAATCGTCAAGGTTCGGTTCATACAAGTAAAGCTATGGTAACTACAAATAGTTACGATATTATCCTTTTTGAAAGCTAAAAGATGCAGTGGAAAGATATTATAAAATCTGAACAAAATAAGGAATATTATAAAAAATTAAAAGTATATATTGATAAAAAATATGAAAATTCTATAGTTTATCCTCCAAAAGACAAGATATTTTATGCTTTTTCTCAAACCAAAATAGAAAATTTAAAAGTCATTATATTGGGTCAAGATCCATATCATGGTAAAAATCAAGCTCAAGGGTTAGCATTTTCTACACCAAAAGAGATAAAAAACCCACCATCAATGGTAAATATATTAAAAGAGATAAAATCTGATTTAGATAGAGATTCTTTTTGTATTGATGGTGATTTAACAATATGGGCAAATGATGGTGTACTTCTTTTAAACACAATTTTAACAGTTGAAGAATCCTCTCCTAAATCTCATCATAATCTTGGATGGGAAATATTTACAGATAATATCATAAAATATATATCACTAAATATGGATAATATTATTTTTTTATTATGGGGTGCTTCTGCCATTAGCAAAACAAAATTAATAGATAGCTCTAAACATCATATTCTTACTGCTCCCCACCCTAGCCCTTTATCTGCTTATCGTGGTTTCTTTGGGTCAAAACACTTTAGCAAAACTAATCAAATATTAAAAAGATTAAATAAAGAGGAAATTAGATGGTAAATAATAAATTTTATACAAAATATAAGTAATTTTTAGCTAGAATCTTTTTTGTAAAAGATCGCGTAACTCAGTGGTAGAGTGTCACCTTGACATGGTGAAAGTCGTTGGTTCAAGTCCAATCGTGATCACCATATTTCTCAAAAAAATATTTTAACTTTTCTTATTAAACTTAAATATAGTTCTTTTAAAACTTAGAACTGGTGCTTTAGCTCCAGCTTTTAGTGAGGCTAAAGCCATCACTTCCGAGGAGTTTTTGAAAGAAGTCTAATCAAAAGGGATAAACTAATGCTCAAAATAGATATAAATAAAAAATTATATGGTTCTAATGGAGAGATGAATTTAAAAGTAAATCTTGATATAGCTCAGGGTGATTTTGTGGCATTAACTGGGCTTAGTGGCAGTGGAAAAACAACTCTACTTAGAATCTTAGCAGGATTAGAAGAGGCTAAAGGAATGATTCAAATAGAAGATAGAATTTGGCTTGATAATAAAAAGATTTTAGCTCCTCAAAAAAGAGAGATAGGATTTGTATTTCAAGATTATGCACTATTTTCTAATATGAGTGTTGAGAATAATCTATTATTTGTAAAAAAAGATAAAGAATTAGCAAATTATCTGCTAGATATTACAGAACTAAGTAAATTAAAAAATAGATTGCCTAATTCTCTTAGTGGTGGACAAAAGCAGAGGGTAAGTTTGTGTAGAGCATTGATGAATAGACCTAAACTTTTATTGATGGATGAGCCTCTTTCGGCACTTGACCCTGCAATGAGAAGTAAATTGCAAAATGAGATACTGACACTTCATAAAGAGTTTAATACAACGACAATTATGGTTAGCCATGACCCTAGTGAAATTTATAGACTTAGCAACCGTGTTATAGTTTTAAATCAAGGTAAAATTATAGATGATGGAGATGCAAAAAAAGTTTTACTTAAAACTAATGGAAGTCAAAAATTTTCTTTTGAAGGAGAACTTTTGGATATAATTAAAGTTGATGTGATTTATATCGCTATTATCTCTATTGGACAACAGTTGGTTGAAGTTGTGGTAAATTTTGATGAAGCAAAAAGCCTAAAAATAGGTGATATTATAAGTGTAGGAACTAAGGCATTTAGCCCAATTATTAGTAAATAGGTATTTATAAACCTATCAACTCTAAACTATTTTTAATACCAGCTTCAAAAAAAACAGTTAAATCCTTTTCAATATCATTTGAAATTTAAGGGTATCCACAAGGGGATAGCCTAATGCCAATGAAATAAGAATTTTTAATATAATATTTTTGTGGGTTTCACCCACCCTACGGCAAAAAACCATTAGTAGGGTGGGTGAAACCCACCATTATATTGCTTATTTCATTGGTATTGGGGCAATCCCTTAAATTTTTAAAATAATCTAAATATGCGTAACATCAGTAGGTTATAAAATATATATCATTACGAAATCTAAAAGTGCTACAAAATAGTTTTGATGTCTCATCTCATAGTTTGGAATCAATCAAACCTATAGTTAATATAGAAAAAGAGTTTGATAAGATAATAAAAAGATATATGATAATTATA
>CAYWFW010000130.1:0-8827 GCA_964457735.1 uncultured Sulfurovum sp.
TTATCTAAATCTTTACTCCATTGAAGAGCAGAAGATGAAACTACTATATCATATTTATTAAAAATTTTAATATTTTCAAAATCACTACAGATAAGCTCTATATTTTGTGACTTTGGATGAATATCAAGCATTTTCCTAGATATATCAACTCCAACAAATTTATCAATAGATATTCTATTTTTTATGAGATTTTTATAAATCTCTCCACCACCACATCCCAAATCTAAAACACTATTATAGTGACCAGATTTAAGGTACTTTACCAACTTTTGTGCAACATCTTTTTGTACAATATTTATCTTATTATAGCTTGTTGCAAATCTTGAAAACTCTTTTGCTATCTTCATTTATCTCAATTTCATTAATTTTAGGTATAATTAGCAAAATTATACCCAAATTAGGTTTTAAACCTTAAGTTTTATAAAAAGAGGAATAAATGACATCAACACTTTTAATTGTACAAATTATTTTAGCATTGGTAATTACTGTAGCAGTATTATTACAAAAAAGTTCTAGTATAGGCTTAGGAGCATATAGTGGAAGTAATGAAACAATGTTTGGAGCTAAAGGTCCAGCAGGATTTTTAACAAAGTTTACATTTACAGTTGCTATACTGTTTATAATAAATACACTTACTTTAAGTTTCTTGTATACAAAAGAGAATCGTAAATCGGTAGCTGATTCAATTACAACTACTATACCAGCGTCTTCTCCTTTATCTACACCTTCAACTCCTGCTGCACCAGTTGCACCCACAAAATAAATATATCAAGGGCATCCATAAAGGATTGCCCCCACTTTAATAGTAATCTTTTAACTTCTATAAATATTTTTATTATACATAAGCCATAAGCAAAAAAAAGGTAAAATAATACAAAATATATACAAGGATATTCAATGTTAAATGAGATATATAAAGAGACTAATGAGACCATGCAAAAAAGTATCACTTCACTAAAAAGAGATTATAGTACCTTAAGAACAGGAAGTGTAACAACAACAATTGTAGACCATATTAAAGTAGATTATTATGGAACTCCAACAGCATTAAATCAAGTTGGAAGCGTGATTGCTAGTGATGCAACAACAATATCTATTACACCATGGGAAAAAACAATGTTAGCTCCTATTGAAAAGGCTATTCAAGAAGCAAATATTGGCGTAAATCCTAATAATGATGGTGATTTTATTAAATTATTTTTTCCTCCTATGACAGCAGACCAAAGAAAAGAGATTGTAAAACATGCAAAAAGTATGACCGATAATGCAAAAATTGCATTAAGAGGTATTAGAAAAAATGCTAATGATGATATTAAAGCATTAGAAAAAGAAAAAGATATTAGTGAAGATGATGCTAAAAGAGGTTTTGCTGAGATTCAAAAGATAACAGATAAGAGTGTTGCAGAATGTGATAGTGTATTTGCCTCTAAAGAGAAAGATATTTTAAAAGTATAATGATGAATGTAGAAAATATTTATAAAGAAGCTGGAGCGTTATTAGAGGGGCATTTTATCTTAAGTAGTGGTAATCACTCAAATAGATATTTACAAAGTGCAAAAGTACTTGAAGATACATCAAGAGCTGAAATTTTGGCAAAAGCATTGGCTAAAGAGATAACAGATAGCAAAATTGAAGTTGATACAATTTGTGCTCCTGCTTTGGGTGGAATATTAGCTGGTTATGAGTTGGCAAGAGCATTGTCTATCAGAAGTATTTTTGTTGAAAGAAAAGAGGGAGTTATGGAGCTTCGTCGTGGTTTTGAGATTAAAAAAGGTGAAAAAGTTTTAATTTGTGAAGATATTATCACAACAGGTGGTTCTGCGATGGAAGCATCAAAAGCGATAGAGGCTCTCGGTGGTGAGGTTGTTGGATTTGCATCACTTGCCAATAGAGGTTTTTGCCAAAGAGTTGGTTCTGATTCAAAGGTAAAATCTGAATGTAAACTTCCATTGGATAAACCACTTTTTGCATTAGATGATTTTGAATTTGAGATGTATTCTCCTGATGAGTGTCCAATGTGTAAAAATGGTGGTCAAGCTATCAAACCAGGTAGTAGAACATAATAACTTCCTCTCTTAAGAGTATCTATTTTAGGTACTCTCAAATTTAAAAATAATCAGTTTTTGTAATTTAATAATATAATAAAAAAGGTAGTAAAATTGGCACTAATTGATCTTTTTCATATAGATAAACAATATGATATAAAAATACTTCTAAAGGATGTGAGTTTTCATCTTGATGAGGGTGAGAGAGTTGCAATATTAGGACGAAATGGGTGTGGTAAATCTACTCTAATGAAGATAGCTTCTGGCAAAGAGGATATTAATGAAGGTAAAAGAGTTGTTAATAAGTCGGTTCAGATAGAGATGTTATCTCAGCAACCAATTTTTGAGGCACACCTAAATGTAAGAGATGCAATTGAATCTGAGCTAAGTGTACTTAAAGAGGCAAAAGAGCTTTATGACAGATTAACTCTTAGACTTGCAGATGAATATGAAAATGAGAAGTTATTAAAAGAACATTCCGAAGTAGGTAATTTCTTAGATCATCATAATGCTTGGAATTTAGATGATAAAATTGAAAGAGTTCTTCAGGAGTTTAAACTAAAAGAGTATGAAAATAGACTTGTAGTGACTCTTTCAGGTGGGGAGCAAAGACGAGTTGCACTTGCCTCATTAATTCTTAAAAAACCAGATGTATTATTGCTTGATGAACCAACAAACCACCTTGATGTATATATGGTTGAGTTTTTAGAAGAGCTGATTTTAAAAGAGAAATTTACACTTTTATTTATATCTCATGATAGACATTTTATTGATAGAGTTGCTACTAGAGTTGTTGAGGTGGATAACCATGAACTTGTCTCTTATAATGGAGGATATAATCGTTATCTTGTATTAAAAGAGGAGCGAATGAAAAATATGCAAAGAGACCACGAAAATCTGCTTCGTCACTTGAAAAGAGAAGAGGAGTGGCTTTCAAAAGGTGTAAGAGCAAGAGAAAAGAGAAATCAAGGGAGAAAAAAGAGGGTCTTTGAACTTAGAGACAATGCAAAAGTTAATCCAACTTTAATCAGAAAAATGATGATAGAACTTGAAAGAGAAAAAAAGCACTTTAATCGTGATGAGGGAGTTTCAAGAAAAAAGATGCTTTTTGATGTGGAAGATTTAGAGTATAGTATTGCTGATAGGTTGCTGATTAAAGATTTTACAACACGAATTTTGCAAAAAGATAAAATAGCAATTGTGGGAGATAATGGAAGTGGAAAATCTACACTTTTAAAGCTTATGCTTGGGGATTTAAAACCTGATGGTGGAGTTATAAAAAAGGGTGAATTTAAGCTCGGATATTTTGACCAACATAGAGGAGTTTTGCAAGATGATAAAACTTTAATAGAAACTTTTTGTCCTGATGGTGGAGATATTATTAAAGTTAATGGTCAAAATCAGCATGTTTACGGTTATCTTAAAAGCTTTTTATTTCCACAAGAATATCTTAATAAAAAAATTGGTGTTCTAAGTGGAGGAGAACGAAATAGAGTAGCACTGGCTCTTTTGATGAGCAAAGATGTAAACTGTTTGATTTTAGATGAACCAACAAATGATTTAGATATTGCAACAATAAATATTTTAGAAGAGAAACTTATTAATTTTAGTGGTGCTGTGATTTTTGTATCTCATGATAGATATTTTATTGATAAAATTGCATCAAAACTTTTTATATTTAAACAGGGTGGTTTGATAGATGAATCTTATCAGCTTTATAGTGAATATTTAATGATAGAAAAAGAGATAAGAGAGCTAAAAAGTTTTGAAAAAAACATACAAAAAGAATCTAAAATTTCTAAAAAGCAAGAGAAAATTAAAGTAAAAACAAAGCTTAGTTTTAAGGAACAAAGAGATTTGGATATTCTTCCTGATATAATTGAAACGCTTGAAAATAGTATAGAAGAACTAAATAATTGTTTGCAAGACCCTGATTGTTATAATCAAAAAGGGCTAACAGAACTTAGTATTGAGTTGCAAAAATTAGAAGATGAATTAGAATTAAAAAGTGATAAATATCTTGAAGTATTAGAGTTGGCAGAAGAGATAGAGGCACTATAGATTGTTCTCTTCAAAAGATAATTTTCTTAAAAGTGAAGAGAAATCTCTTTTAAGATTTTTGAGTCTTTATATATTGATGGGTGTTATTGTAATTTTTCTTTTATCAATATCTTATTATCAAAGTCAAGATAAATTAAGTTTATCAAATCATAAAACTCAACTTTCAACTTATGCTAATAATACTATTAGAAAACTAAAAAGATTACACCATTTTTTTGATGAAACACAAATATATCCACGAGATAAAAGATTTTCATCTGCTATATATGATATTGAATATCGCACTATTTTTTCTCTTTTAAAAGAGGATAAAATTGATTTTGATAATGATATATATCGTATAGGAGATTCAATCCATTATATAAAGATATTAGATAACTATTATCTTGGAGCAAAATATCTTATTATAGAGATTCCAGATGATAAAAAATGGATTAACGAAACAATGAAATATATTATAATTCATAGTTCAATAAGTTTGATAATATTAATACTTTTTGGTTTATATCTTTCAAGACTTTTTCTTAAACCTATGCGTGATTCAATTCTTCTTTTGGATAGATTTATAAAAGATACAACTCATGAACTCAATACTCCTCTTAGTGCAATTTTGGCAAATATTGAGATGATGGATAGAGATGTTATGGCAGAAAAAAACAAAAAGAAACTCCATCGTATAGATATAGCGGCAAAAACAGTTTCTATTTTATATAATGATTTGACATATTTAACTCTTTCTCAAGAACAATGTAATCAAGATATAGATTTAAATATTAAACAGTTAATAGAGGATAGAGTAGATTATTTTTATATTTTAGCAAAATCAAGAGAGATTAAATTCATATTAAAACTAGAGAATATTATATTTTGTATAGATAAACAAAAAGTGATTAGAGTTATTGATAATCTAATTTCAAATGCCATTAAATATAATAAAAGAGGTGGAACTATCTCTATTGAACTAAAACCAAATTTACTCTTTATTTCAGATACAGGGATAGGAATTGCTGATGATAAGATACCATATATGTTTGATAGATATAAAAGGTTTAATAAAAGCGAAGGTGGTTTTGGCATTGGTCTAAGCATAGTAAAAAAAATAGTCAATGAGTATAATATATCTATAACTGTTAAATCAAAACTAAAAGAGGGAACCACAATTACACTACAATGGTAAGCTTAAAATAGTATAATAGCATAAAAAAAGGCTTTTAATGATAGCAGATGTTATATGGTACCATACAACAACGATTAATCTATTTTTGATATTGATATTTGCAGGTATCTCTATTCCTATTTTATTCTATGGCAATATTACAAAATTTATTAAACTTACTAGAATATATTTTTTTACATATTATGCACTTCTTGTGATGATAGGATTTGATGGCTTAGTGGCGATGATATTATCAAAACGAGATTTTAGTATAAATATTAATTTGATGATAGGTGCTTTTTTTATATTAATTGGATTAGAGGTTTATAAATTTATACAGTTTAAAAAGTTTATCCATTCACCAAGTGATATTATAACTAATTATCGTAAAACAGCAATTGTTATCGCAGTTGTAGAGATAGCTATAATATTGAGTTTTATATGGATTTATCAAGTTTAATATGCAATATATATATAATATAAATGCCTCAGAGCATCATATACAGTTAAAAGAGGATGACTATAGATATATCATAAAAGTTCGCCGACATAAAATTGATGATATTATTGCGTTACGTAATTTAAAAGATGATATTCTATATAGTTATAAAATTGAGAGTATAACAAGAAGAGAGCTAACTATTGGCTTAATATCTCAACGAGAGCTTATTGTTAAATCTAATAAAAATCTACATATTGGTTGGTGCGTAATTGATACTAAAATAATAGAAAAAAATATATCCTCTTTAAATGAGATGGGTGTAGAAAAAATATCATTTATCTATTGCAATAAAAGTCAAAGAAATTTTAAGATAGATACAACTAGATTAAATAAGATTTTATTAAATTCATCTCAACAATGTGGACGAAGCCAAATGATGAAAATTGAGATAATAGATTCACTAGATAAATTTTTAGAAATCTATCCTCAAAGTTATATGCTAAACTTTTCTGATTCTTTTGTTATTGATAAAAAAGATGATATTAATCATATTATTATTGGTTGTGAAGGTGGTTTTAGTAGTGATGAAATAGATAAATTTGAAAAAAATAAGATAGTTGGATTTAATAGTAGTTTAATTTTGAAAAGTGAAACAGCAGTTTTAGGTGTAACCTCCATCTGTTTATTATAAAAAAGGATAAAAATGATATTTTGTGCAGGAGATATAGAATCTTTTGATTTTGCAACACCAATTGGAATAGGAGTTGTGGATAGTGCTATTAATCTTAGTAGGATTTGTATTATGAACCCACCTGAATTTATTCTATTTATAGGAAGTGCAGGAAGTTATGGTAATCATAAAATTTTTGATATAATTCAATCTAAAAGTGCTACAAATATTGAAAATTCATTTTTTAATGCAAATTCATTTACACCAATTGATAATATGGTCTCAACATCTTTAGATATTTCAAAAGATATAATAATAAATTCATCAAACTATATAACAAGAGATTTGTCACTTAATAAAAAATATTTAGATTTAAATATATCACTAGAAAATATGGAATATTATTCTGTTATTAAAGTGGCAAAAGCTTTTAATATCCCTGTTGGTGGAATTTTTATTGTAACTAACTATTGTGATTTTAATGCACATCAAGATTTTATAAAAAATCATAAAGAAGCGATGAAAAAACTATCAGAATATGTTAAAAATAATATAAGACCCCAAGAAAGAGAGATAACAAAAAACCTAAAAGATTAATCTAACTACAACAATTTGATTATTTAGAACTAAATCTACTTTGATATTAAGCTCTTTTGATAATTTATCTACAATATGAAGACCAATTCCTAGACCTCTTTTACTCTCTTTATAAAATCTATCAAAAACTTTTGATGGGTTTTTGATGCCATAGCTACTATTTGATATAGAAAAGATATTATCTTTCATTTTTATCTCTATAAATCCATTTGAGATATTATATTTACAACTATTGCTAATTAGATTATATATTATTCTACTTATAGCATTTGGATTTGAGTATATGATTTTATCATCTATATCTATTTTCCATTCAAGATAATAATATAAAGAGTTAAAAAGTTTGATTTGTTGATATATAATCTCTTTGATACTAAATTTCTCTTTGGTAAACTCCATATCATTTAGATAACTAATTAAGTTTTTATGTAGCATTGAAATAGTATTTGTGCTATCCATAATACTTTCAACCTCCTCATCTTTTTTCATCATTTGTAGATTAATAAGGATAGATGTAATTGGAGTGTTGAGGTCATGTATAATATCTTTAATAAACTCTTCTAAAACTCTTAAAGAATCTCTAAGAGGTGAGAGTGAATATATAGCAAAAATTATAGATATAATTGCCGATATAAATGATAAAAAAATAAATTGAAAAATCAACTCTTTTATCACATCATCAAGAAGAGTATTATATGATGATAATGGGTATAAAATAGCTAATGAATTCTTTTTGTTATCAAAAATAGGGGTAATAATGTACAAATTATTATTATCAAAATATAGTTCATATAATTGATTATCATCCACTTTTGCTATAGTCTCTATATCAAATTTACTATCATCAAAGAAAAAACTATAATTTTTCATCTCTAAGAATAGTTTATCATTTAGATACTCTTTTTGTAGTTGATAATAGTTATAAAATATAAATATCAAAAACAGTTCAATAATAATAAAGAGCAAAGTAAAGCTTTTAATAAATGACTCTTTTTCAGATAATTTTATAGCCAACTCCTCTTATATTTTTAATCTCTATATTTAACATCCTTTTTAATTTGGCTATATTTACACGAAGTGCATTTTCTGTGGGTTTATCTAATAATAGAATTAATTCATCATATATTACAGGATTTGGATAGTTTTTGATTAGAGATATTAAAATCTCCTCCTGAACTCTCCCTAAAAATAGCTCCTCTTGTTGATAATGTATTGTTTTAGTTATTAAATCTATCTGATAATCTTTAAATGTGATTGTGTTATTAAGAGTTTTTGTTTTTGATTTAATACGGATTAAAAGCTCCTCTGGGTTAAATGGCTTGTTAATATAATCATCAGCTCCTGCCATAAAACCTTTGGTAATTGAGTCTATATCAACCATAGCAGATATTATAATAGTTGGTGTTAAATCGTTGGCATCTCTTAATAGTTTAAGCAAATCAGTACCACTAATACATGGAACATTTACATCAAATAGATAAGCACTATACCTATTTTTATAGCTCAATTCTATCGCTTCATCCCCATTTTTTGCCCAATCTATGGAGTAGTTATTAAATTTTAAATATTTAATTAGCGTTTTTGCCAAATTTGGGTCATCTTCTAATAAAAGTAATCTATTCAAAACTTACCCCTAATTTAAATGAAAATATATTTTGATATGATAAATCATCAAACCCTCTACTATACCCAATCGTAGCCCATATATCATCACTAAAATTATAGTTATTAGAGATAGAAAGAGAGCTATAATTTTGACCATCTTGATATATTGAGTTGCTATTTTGATATAAAACTTTTATATCAAATTTATTATTAATCATATAATTAGCACCTATGCTATATCCAATTGGATT
>CAYWFW010000131.1:0-3061 GCA_964457735.1 uncultured Sulfurovum sp.
AAATGATGTTATGGCTCTTCAAAGAATTAAAGATGGTGCAGAAAATGCTAAAAAAGAGCTTTCAAGTGCAACAGAAACAGAAATTAACCTGCCATTTATCACAGCAGATGCCTCAGGACCAAAACACCTTGTTACCAAAATTACAAGAGCAAAATTTGAATCATTAATTGGTGATTTAATCTCTAGTACAATCAAAACTATCGCAGGTGTTATATCTGATGCTGACCTTAGTACTTCTGATATCAAAGAGGTAATTATGGTTGGTGGGTCTACAAGAGTACCATTAGTTCAAGAAGAGGTTAAAAAATATTTCTCAAAAGAGCTTAACAAATCTGTAAATCCTGATGAGGTTGTAGCATTAGGTGCTGCTATTCAAGGTGGAGTTTTAGCAGGAGATGTAAAAGATGTATTACTTCTTGATATTACACCATTATCATTAGGGATTGAAACACTAGGTGGAGTAACAACTAAAATAATTGAAAAAGGGACAACAATTCCTGCTCAAAAATCTCAAATATTCTCAACAGCAGAAGATAACCAACCAGCAGTATCTATCCATGTTCTTCAAGGTGAAAGAGAGTTCTCAAAGGATAATAAATCTCTTGGTATGTTTGAACTTAGAGATATTCCAGCTGCCCCAAGAGGAGTGCCTCAAATTGAAGTAACTTTTGATATTGATGCAAATGGTATTTTAATAGTTTCAGCAAAAGATAAAGGAACAGGTAAATCACAAGAGATTAAAATTACAGGTTCATCAGGTTTAAGTGATGAAGAGATAGAAAAAATGGTTCAAGATGCAGAGGCTCATAAAGAAGAAGATAAAAAAAGAAAAGAATTAGTAGAGACAAGAAATCAAGCAGATGCTCTTATACATCAAACTAAAAAATCAATTAATGATTTAGGTGATAATTTTGATGCAACTGAAAAAGCTAATATTGAAAAAGCATCTAAAGATTTAGAAAATATTATTAAAGATGATAATGCAACTAAAGAACAAATTGATGAAAAAATAAAAGCTTTAACAGAGATTAGCCATAAATTAATGGAAGCAGTTTATGCTAAAGAGCAAGAAAAACAGGGTGCTGGAGCAACTTCAACAAATCAAAAACCAAAAGATGATGATGTTATCGATGCAGAAGTAGAGTAATTCATAGGGTGGGTAATAACCCACCATTAATAAAAAATTAATATATAAAATCAAAAAATATAATAAAATAGGAGAATATAAATGGCAAAACATCAATTTCAAACAGAAATTGGACAACTTTTAAAATTAATGACTCATTCTTTATACTCAAATAAAGAGATTTTTATTAGAGAACTTGTATCAAATGCAAGTGATGCAATAGATAAATTTAACCATTTAAACCTTACAGATGATAATTTTAAAAATCCAGATTGGAAAGGTCAAATCGATATTAAATTAGATAATACAGATGATTCTTTAACAATTAGAGATAATGGTATCGGTATGAATGAAGATGATTTAATAAATCATCTTGGAACTATCGCAAAATCAGGAACAAAAGCATTTATAGAGAACTTAACAGGTGATGCAAAAAAAGATAGTAACTTAATTGGTCAATTTGGTGTAGGATTCTACTCTGTATTTATGGTGGCAGATAGAGTAGATGTAATTACCAAAAAAGCAGGAGAAGATCAAGCATATAAATTTATTACAGATGGGACAGGAGAATTTGAAATTATCCCAATTACAAAAGAATCTCAAGGAACTACAATCTATATTAAATTAAAAGATGATGAGAAAGAATTTTTAAGTAAATGGAGAGTAGAGGAGATTATTAAAAAATATTCAAATCATATTCCATATCCAATAACTGCACATTTTACTGAAGAAGAGACAGAGGGAGAGGGTGATAAGGCTGTTACAAAAACTGTAAATAAATCAGAACAAATTAATGAAGCTACTGCACTTTGGACAATTAATAAATCAGAACTTAAAAAAGATGATTATATGGAGTTCTATAAAAGTTTTGCTCATGGTGATGATGAACCACTTAAATATCTTCATAATAGAGTTGAAGGTGCAAATGAATTTACAACACTTTTCTTTATTCCAAAAATAGCTCCAATGGATCTATATAGAGCAGACTATCAAGCAGGTGTAAAACTTTATGTAAAAAGAGTATTTATCACAGATGATAACAAAGAGCTACTTCCTGCTTACCTAAGATTTATCAAAGGTATTATTGATAGCGAAGATTTACCTCTAAATGTAAGTAGAGAACTTCTTCAAGATAATAGAATTTTGGCAAATATCAGACAAACTTCTGTTAAAAAGATTCTTACAGCAATCAAAAAGCTTAAAGATGATGATGCTAAAACTTTTACAGAACAATACAACAGAGTGATGAAAGAGGGAGCATATCAAGACCAAACAAACAAAGAGTTAATCTTAGAAATCATTAAATATAAAAGCTCAAATCAAGATGGTATGGTTGGACTTGATGATTATATCAGCCGTGGAGATAGCCAGAAGAAAGAGATTTATTATATCATAGGTGATAATGAAGCAACTCTTAGAAACTCTCCATTACTTGAAGCTTATAAAAAAGCAGAGATTGAAGTTTTAATCCTTGATGATAAAGAAGTTGATACTATTGTAACACCAATGTTTGGCACATTCAAAGAGTGGGCATTTAAAGATATTACAACTATTGAAGCACCAACTACTCAAACAAAAGAGGAAGAGGAAAAAACTCAAGAAGAGTTTAAATCTTTGACTGATAGATTAAAAGAGGTTTTAGGCGAAGAGATTAAAGAGGCTAAAACTACAAATAGACTAACAACAAGCCCAAGTTGTGTGGTAAAAGATGCTAATGACCCAATGGCAGGAATGGGTGCAATGTTTGCTCAAATGGGTCAAGAGATGCCAGAGACTCCACTAATTTTAGAAATCAACCCAGAACATGAGATGATTAAAAAATTAACTGCATTAGAAGATAAAGATAACTTTGCTGATATGGCATGGATTTTACTCGATAATGCTAAACTGTCTGAAGGAATTGAACCAAAAGATAAGATTGCTTTTGCTAATAGA
>CAYWFW010000132.1:0-4721 GCA_964457735.1 uncultured Sulfurovum sp.
CCACAATTATTTATAATATCATTTGAAATTATAATTGATATTATCTCTTTTCTTAATGGATGTTGTTTTATATCATTTGTATATAAATCATTAAAGTATTGAGGAAAATATCTAAATATATATCTATCAAAACCTGATCCATCTACCATATCACTCTCTTTAAGAATATTTTCTATTAAAATTTTGGAATATAATAAGATTAAAGATAAAGTTGGTCTTGCTATTGAACCATTTTTTGTGATGATTTTATCAAAATCTACATCTCTTGGAATATGAAAGTTCTTTCTACTAAAATATACTAAATTCATATCTAAAACATGAATTGTCTTTTTAAATATCTCAATATCTTTTTTAGCTCTTTTTTCATCTAAAGATAATGCAATTGCCTGAAGCCTATTTGAATCTAATACACTTTTAACCACATGGTCTGTTAAATCTTTAAAGCTTGTATTTCTTTGTTCTTCATTCATTACCCCTTTTGAGACAAGTTTATTTAAAAATATTTTAATATTTACCTCATTATCACTAGTGTTTACCCCAGCAGAGTTATCAATACTGTCAAGATTTACTTTGCCACCAAGAAGTGCAAACTCTATACGAGAGGCCAAAGTCATACCTAAATTTGCCCCTTCACATACTACAGAAGCTCTTATCTCATTTGCATCAAGTCTAATATTCTCATTTTCTTTATCTCCAATATCCATACTATTTTCTGTTGAAGCCTTAAAGTATGTACCTATTCCACCTAAATATATCATATCAACTTTAAGCTGTAAAAGTTCTCTTGCTAACTCCTCTCCATTTAGTTTATCTTTTGTACTATTTATCATTTTTTTTATCTCAGGTGTAAGAGTAATCTCTTTTGATGAACGATAAAATACTCCTCCACCTTTTGAGATTAAATCTTTGTTATAATTTTTCCAGTTTGAGTTTTGTTTATTAAATAGTCTAACTCTTTCATCATAACTAATCTTAGCATTAGGGGTTGGGTCTATAAAAATCTCTTTATGGCTAATTGCAACTTTAAGTAAAAATTTATCACTCTCTATCAATCCATTACCAAAAACATCACCATTCATAGAACCAATTCCAACAATAGTGATTGAATCTTTATAAATATCAATCCCCTTTTCAATAAAAAATCTCTCTGTTGATTTTATTGCACCTTTTGCAGTTATCCCTAATGCTTTATGGTCATATCCAACACTACCACCACTGGCAAAAGCATCACCTAACCAAAAGCCTTTTTCTATTGCTATAGAGTTTGCTGTATCGCTCATTGTGGAAGTTCCTTTATCTGCAGCAACCACAAAATATGTATCATCATCATCATAAGAGACTATTTGATTATTTTTAACAACTTTTTCATCTATGATATTATCAACTAAATCAAGTAAAGAGTTTATAAACATTTTATAATATTTCACAAACTCCTCTTTAGTTGGGTTTAGAGAGTTAATAACAAAACCACCTTTTGCACCTTTTGGAACAATAACAGCATTTTTTGCCTCTTGAGCTATCATTAATGCTTTTATTTCATCTCTATAATCATTATGTCTATTACTCCATCTTAGCCCACCACGACTTACTTTATCCATTCTTAGATGAACTCCATTAAAATCTGGATGAAAAACAAATGCTTCTATTTTTGGGATAATCCCTTTAAGTGAATAATCTATTTTATCTGTGTGAATCTTAAGAGATATAATATCTTGATTTAAAAAATAATTAGTTCTTTGTGTATTTTTAATAATTTCTAATATTAATCTAAGCACTTTATCTTCTGAGATTACCTCTACCGTTTGAATCTTTTTTAATATTTTATCCTCAATAATATCTAAGTTTCGTTTTTTATTTGGCTCAAATTTATTTATAAAATACTCTAATAATAATTTTGATATTTCAGAATGTCTAATAAAAATCTCTATAGTAGATATATAATTTGCAGTTGATAGTAATTGCTCTTTATATTTTGCAAGTGAAATAAATAAAAATAATTCTCTAAATGAAAAGTTTTCAAGATATGCTAATTCAAATATATTACATATGATATGAAATCTTTTATTTAAAATATAAACAATTAATGTGCTAATATTATCTTTTGCTTTTGTAAGCTTTTCTATATCTTTTACTTCAATATTTAACTTTGATATAAAATACTTTTTATCTTTAATGGTAACCTCATGAGAAATCTCATCTCTTACCACAAAATTAAAGCTTTGCATAATGGGAATGGTTTGTGTTAGAGATAACTTTTTTGTTGAATATATAATAATGCTAGGTGATGGTAATATATCAATATCTACAAAATTATCTTGTTGTTCTAATCTATCTTTAATCTCATCAGATAGAGCTAATTCTTTATCTGAAAGCTCATAAGTACATCTTTTATTTGTGCTTGTTTTCATACTAATCCTAAAATTTTAAGTTTTCAATTATAGTATAAAAATATAAAACTTAAGCAAAAAATTAATATAAATGTACTAATATATGTGGATATAAAAAGGAGTTTTTATGCAAACTATAAATTTTTCTCAAACACGACAAAATTTGGCTTCAACTTTTGATAGTGTCGTAGATAATTCTATGCCTGTAATAGTAACAAGAGAAAATAAAGAATCAGTAGTGATTATCTCTATCAAAGATTATAGAGCCATAGAAGAAACTGCTTATTTAATGCAGAGTCAAACTAATGTAAATAGATTAAATCGTGCTATTAATCAGCTTGATTCTGGTCTTGGTAAACAACAAAAACTTATAGAATAATGATACTTAGTTTTGCAGATGATGCATGGGAGGATTATCTATATTGGCAACAACAAGACAAAAAGATTTTAAAGAAAATCAATAGATTAATTAAAGAGATACAAAGAGAACCTTTTGATGGAATAGGAGAACCAGAACCTTTAAAATATAATTGGTCTGGTTATTGGTCTAGGCGTATTACAATTGAACATCGTTTAGTTTATAAGGTTATAGAAAATAATTTGATGATTGCACAATGCCGTTATCACTATAGATAATTTTATGATATAATGATAAAAAATCTAAAAGGATCTATTTATGAAAGAGTGTACAAACTTGCAAGAGGCTAGAGAAGAGATAGATAAAGTTGATGAAGAGATTATTAAATTAATTGCAAAACGAAACTCTTATATCAAACAGATAGCTCATTTTAAAAACACAATAGATGAGGTTAAAGCAAAAGATAGAGTAGCAGATGTAGTTTCAAAAGCCAGAGAACAAGCTATATCTTTGGGTTTATCTCCTAATTTAATAAATGACCTTTATGTAAGAATGATTGATAATATGGTAGAGAGTGAAGTGGCTGAATTTAAAAACGCTAAAAATCATTAATCTATAATTATTGGATAATAGTTGAATAAATACAAAGATTTTAGACCAGCAAAAGGTTTATCTAATAAACATATTCAGACTCTTTTTTCTACAATTTTTAGAAAAGATAAGCATCAAGAGGCTGATATAGAAGAGTTTAAGTTATATGATGGTGATATATTGGAGTGCTTTTGGTATGGCAAAGAGAAAATAGATGAGAATCTTCCAATAGTAATAATTTTTCATGGATTAGCAGGTTCATTTAGGTCACCTTATATTCAAGGGGTGATAGATAATTTAGTTAAAAATAATTTTATTTGTGTTTTAATGCACTTTAGAGGATGTTCAGGTACGCCAAACTATCTTGCAAGGTCGTATCATAGTGGAGAGACCAAAGATGCAAAATCTTTTATCAATAGTATAAACAAAAATTATCCAAAAAATAAACTTTTTGCAATAGGTTACTCAATTGGTGGAAATATGCTTCTTAAACTTCTTGGTGAACTTCAAGATAAGTCAAAAATTGTAGCCTCAGTATCAGTATCTGCTCCAATGCAACTTGATATTACAGCTAATAGCATAAACTCTGGATTTTCTAGGTTTTATCAATATCATCTGCTTAAAAGTTTAAAAACAACACTACTTGCAAAATATAAAAAACATGATATGAATTATTTACTTAATAAAAATGAACAAGATATAAAAGATATTAAAACATTTTGGGAGTTTGATAATATATATACAGCTCCAATACATGGTTTTGATGGCGTAAATGATTATTATTCAAAATCTAGCTCAAGGCAATATATTAAACATATAAAATCAAATGCACTTATTATTCATGCACTTGATGATCCATTTATGAATAATGGTATTTTACCACACACAAGTGATGTTCCTAAAAATGTAAAAATTGAAACTTATGCTAATGGTGGACATTTGGGCTTTATCGCTGGAACTATATTTAAACCTAAGTATTGGCTAGAGGATAGAATTTTAAATTATTTTCAAAACTATTTATAGTATAATCTAGTAAAAATATTTAGGATAATTATGGACAAGATTAAAATTGGTGTAGTAACAACAAGTGATAGAGCAAGTGCTGGAATTTATGAAGATATTTCAGGTGTAGCGATAATTGATACGATGAAAGAGTATTTGCAAAATGAGTGTGAATATGAATACAGATGTATCGCTGATGAACAAGATTTGATAGAAAAAACTCTAAAAGAACTAAGTGCATTAGATTGCGATTTGATTGTAACAACAGGTGGAACAGGACCTGCTTTAAGAGATGTTACAACAGAGGCAACTTTGAGCGTATGTCAAAAGATTTTACCTGGATTCGGAGAAGAGATGAGAAGAGTTAGCCTTCAATATGTTCC
>CAYWFW010000133.1:0-2792 GCA_964457735.1 uncultured Sulfurovum sp.
ATTCTATCTCTAAGCAACAAACTATTATTATAAAGCTTTTAGAGGAGATTATTATGTTAGATAGAAAAGTAGGAATTATAGGAGCTGGTTTAGTAGGGGCTACAACAGCATATAGTTTGGCAATGTTAGAGATTTGTACAGAGATAGTATTATATGATATAGTAACTGATGTTGCTATTGGAAAAGCGATAGATATAGAACAATCAACTTGTTTCTCATCAAAAGCTACAATTATTAATTATGCACTAATACCTGCTGATATGAAAGATTGTGATATTATTATTGTAACAGCTGGTGTGCCAAGAAAAGCAGATATGACACGTAACGATTTATTAGATATAAATGCAAAGATTATAAGAGATGTAACAAAAGATATTATAAATTATTCGCCTGAGGCGATTATTATATGTGTTTCTAATCCTCTTGATGTGATGACATATCTGATGTATAAAGAGAGTGGATTTAAAAGAAATAGAGTTATTGGAATGGCAGGAGCATTAGATAGTGCAAGAATGTCTTACTATATTGCAAAAAAAACAGCAATGGATTCTTCTCAAATTAAATCTATGGTTTTAGGTGAACATGGAGAAAAGATGTTACCTTGTTCAACAATAAGTGCAATCTCAGGAGTACCAATTAATCAACTTATTGGACAAAGTGATATAAATCATATAATAGAAGATACAAAATTAGGTGGAGCAACAATTGTTAAACATCTTAAAACATCTGCATATTATGCACCAGCAAGAGCTATAACAGAGATGGTAAGTGCCATATTAAATGATGCAAAAGTGATTATACCATCATCAGTTGTTTTAGATGGAGAGTATGGATACAAAGATACAACTTTGGGAGTACCTGTTGTTTTAGGACGAAATGGTGTTGAGAAAATCATTGAATTACCATTAGAGAAGAGTATTAAAACTCAATTAGATGATTGTGTAAAATCAATTAAAGAGGGAATTAATATTTTATCTTAAATTGTGTAAATAATGTACATATAGATAAATTATATCTTTAATTATATCAGATTAACTATAGATTGCTTTTAGTTACACTATAATATTTCAATAAAAGTTTAAAAGGAATTGATAGTGAATATTCATGAATATCAAGCAAAACAAATTTTTGCAAAATATGGTGTACCAACTCCAAAAGGGATTATGGTTGAATCTGTAGATGCTGCTGTTGAAGCTGCAAAAGAATTAGGTGGTCCAATTTGGGTTGTAAAAGCACAAATTCATGCTGGTGGTAGAGGACTTGGTGGTGGTGTAAAACTTGCTAAATCTTTAGAAGAAGTACGAGAATTAGCTGATGAGATTCTAGGTATGACTTTAATTACTCACCAAACAACTGCTGAGGGTAAATTAGTACAGAAATTATATATTGAAGATGGTGCTGATATTCAAGATGAATTATATTTATCTGTTGTACTTGATAGAAAATTAGAGATGCCTTTAATTATGGCTTCAACAGAAGGTGGTATGAATATTGAAGATGTTGCCGAAAATACTCCAGAAAAAATTATAACAATTGCTGTTGATCCTGCTATTGGTTTTCAAGGTTTTCATGGAAGACAACTTGCATTTGGTTTAGGTATTACAGAAAAAAACGAACAAAAAAACATTATTACTTTTGCACAGAAATTATTTAAATTATATATGGAAAATGATGCAGAGATGATTGAGATTAATCCACTTGTACGAACAGGAGCTGGGGAATTCTTGGCACTTGATGGTAAAATGGGCTTTGATAACTCTGCTTTAGGAAGACAACCAGAAATTGCTAAGATGAGAGATTTAACAGAAGAGGATGCTGATGAGCTTGAAGCTGCTAAATATGGTTTATCTTATGTTGCTCTTGATGGTGAAATTGGTTGTATGGTAAATGGTGCTGGTCTTGCTATGGGTACTATGGATACAATTAATCATATGGGTGGAACTCCAGCAAACTTCCTTGATGTTGGTGGTAGTGCAAATGCAGAGACTGTTGCAAAAGGTTTTGAGATTATTCTTAAAAATCCAAATGTAAAGGCTATTTTTGTAAATATCTTTGGTGGAATTGTAAGATGTGATAGAATCGCAAATGGTATTATTGAAGCTACAAAAATTACAGATGTAAATGTTCCAGTAATTGTAAGACTTGATGGAACAAATGCACCTGAAGCAGCAGAGATTCTAAAGAATGCTAATATTGCAAACTTAATTGTTGGTGATGATTTAGGTGATGGCGCTGCAAAAGCAGTAGAGGCGGCTAAAGGTAACTAATTGAAAACAAAATTGACATTTGGAAATATTACCTTTGATGATATTAAAGATTTTTTTAATATTTCTCAAGAATATAAAAATGATATTATAGATATATCTAATATTGAAGTATCTCAAAAAAGTGAAGAATTAATGAAAAGTTTAATTCAAAAAAACAGAGAATATTTTTTAGATTATTCAGAAGAAGAGATAAAAATGTTATTTATCTCTTTAATATTAAATGATGTTTCTTTACATGGGAATAATGTAAGAGAGTGGTTTGAACGGGAATTAAATTTTGAATTTGATAAGGTAATTATATCAGGTAAAACAGATTTTATGTTAGCTTCAGGAACAGTTAGTCCTAAAAAACCATATTTTTTTATTCAAGAGTATAAAAAATCTACACCAAATAATAATCCAAAATGGCAATTATTAGCAGAATTATTAGTAGCTATTAATAAAAATGATACTGATTCAATTATGGGAACTTATATTATTGGACAATATTGGTATTTTATAAAACTTATAAAAGATAAAAATAAT
>CAYWFW010000134.1:0-7491 GCA_964457735.1 uncultured Sulfurovum sp.
ATATTAAAAAAGCTGGTAGATATGTAATTCAATTAAGAGTGGATTATAAAGGTAGTATTGGTTATTTTGAAACTCCTGCATATTTAAAAGTTAAGGAAGTATAGATGTTTACTCTCTTAAAAATATCTGTTTTATCTTTAATCATAATATTTTTATCATCTTGTGAAACTAAAGACCCTTCATTAGTTGAATATTTATTTACTAGAGACAATGCCACTCTTAATGCAGTTGAGTTTGAACCAAAAGATGTACAATGTCCAAAATGTAGAATGCCGTTAGAGACAAAAGAGAATGCTTCACAAGTTGTCTTTAATGATGGTCGGACTTATATTTTTGATGACCCTGGTTGTTTTATTTTATGGCTTGATAAACTTCAAGTAGATATTAAAGATGTTAATATTTGGATATATTCAAAAGATACTACTATGTGGATAGATGCCAAAAAAGCATATTACTCTATAATAGATAAAACTGCTATGGGATATGGATTTGGTGCTTATGAAAAGAATCAAACTAAATTTATAGATTTTAAAGAGATGAGATTAAGAATGTTAAGAGGGGAGACTCTTGTTGATCCTAAAATTAGAAAACAACTCTTATCTGATTAAGTATTTTAAAATATAAGTTTCTTCTAAAAAAAAAGTTGTATAATTACAAAAGTTGCAAGGTATATTTTTGTAATTTACAATTTCAATCCCCTCTTTCAATATTTCAATTTACTAGGAATTAATAATGAACGCAAAAAGAAAAATAACACTTATTTTATCTATTATATTCTCCTTGATTTTTTTAATGATGATTATAAATATATCTCTTAATTTTAGAAGTTATGGTATCAAAAGTGTTGAAGATAAAGCATTGGTAATATCTGAACTTATAAAACATAGTTTAACTGCCCATATGGTAAACGGTACAATGGATAAAAGAGATTTTTTTTTAAATCAAATAAAAAATTCTCGACATATAGAGAAATTATGGATTATTAGAGCTCCATCAGTCATAAAACAACATGGTGTTGGATTTGAGAATGAAACATCAAAAGATGATATAGATAAAGAGGTAATTCGTACAGGTGTTGCACAAAAAGTTATTACTGAAAATCTTTTTTTAGATAATATGTTTAGGATGACTATCCCATATAATGCCAGTGCTAATTCCAGTCTAAATTGTTTAAAATGTCATGATGCAAAAGCTGGAGATACTTTGGGTGCAATATCTATGATTATTAATATTGATGATATTAAATTGATGGGACTTAAAACAGTTTTTGATATTGCTCTTGTAGCTTTTGCTGTTTTGATTTTGATTCAAATTTTTACAGGTAGATTTTTGACCCCATATCTAATGATTTTTATCTCTATCAAAGATGTTATGAATAAAGCTCACCTTGGTGATTATTCTAATAGAGTAGATGTGGTTGGAAATAAAGAGAGTGTAGAGGTAGCTATATTAATAAATAAATTAATGGAGAAGTTTCAACATGTCTTAAATGAGATAGAGAGTAAAATAGATATATTTCTATCTCATAAAAAAGAGGAGAAGCTAGATGATCAACTTGAAAGTGTAAAAAATACAATCACGCAACTTTCTGATATTTATAAGTTTAAAAAAACAATAGAACATGATAAAAGTATTGAAGATATATATAAAAGATTAATTGTTGTATTTGAAAATAAATTACATATCAAAGATTTTACATTTGTTGAGTGTGATACAACTAGAAAGAATACAAAAGTTATCTATGCGAGTAAAAAGATAAATTGCCATGTTGAAAGAGATAGCTGTAGAGCAGACCGTGCTAGTGTTATTATAGATTCTTGTCAATTTCAAGGATTATGCAAAAGCTTTAATGAAAACGATGATAGATTTTATATATGTATTCCATATCCTATCTCTAATGATTTGGATTTAATTATATCTATAGTGAGTGATACTTATGAAGAAACACAAAGAGTTAATAGCTTAATTCATTGTATAGATGATTATATTGATACGGCAAAAACAGAATTTGTTAGCAAGAAATTAACTCAAAAACTAAGAGATAGAGCAAGAAGAGACCCTTTAACAAATTTATATAATAGAAAATATTTAGAAGAGTTTATAGATATAGCAATTGTTGAGCATAAAGAGAAGGGGACAAGTTATGGTATTTTAATGGCAGATATAGATTATTTCAAGATGATTAATGATACATATGGTCATAATATTGGAGATTTAGCACTTAAAGTAATCACAGCAACATTATTAGAAAATACTTTAGCGAGTGATATTGTGGTTAGATATGGAGGGGAAGAGTTTATCATTATACTATATAATTGTGATAAAAAGAGACTTATAGATGTGGCTGAAAATATCAGAGTATCATTTTCTAAAAAGAAGATAAGGGTATCTGAAGATATGTCATTTACTAAAACTATTAGCCTAGGAGGTTCTTTACTTCCCAATAATACTGATAGTTTTTGGAAAGCAATTAAACTTGCAGATGTAGCTTTGTATGAAGCTAAAAATAGTGGTAGAGATAGGGTTGAGATATTTGATATTGAGTTAGAGCAGTATAAAAACTTTGATTTTGATAAAGAGTATTAACAGTTGCAACAGATATTACCATCATACAAAGATCCTTTATTTAGTATTTTATTGATAATAACTATTATACTTGTAACAGTTATCGCAACTCATGGATGGAATATATATTCTTTAAAAAGAAATAAAGATGATATTTTAAAATTTTTAAATAGATTTAAAAGTAGAGATTGTATTTTTGATTCTAATATTACTATTTTTGACTCTAGTATGCTCAAACCACTTACTCTTTTAGCACAAGCTTTTGATAGTAGTGGAGAGTATCATAAGGCAATTAATATATATTTATATCTTATAGATAATACAGATGATTATGTGGTAAAGAATAGACTTCTTGATAAACTAGGTTTACTTTATCTAAAAGCAGGTTTTTTGCAAAGAGCCAAAAATATATTTCTTAAAATCCTTAAATACTCCCCTAGAAATATAGAATCACTTTATAATTTATCAATAATTTATGATATGTTAAATGAATATAATAAAGCCCTTTCTTTGATTGAACCTTTGAATATATTAAAAGAAGATACAGAAAATTTTAAGAATTATTTTGAGTATAAAATTATTTTAAGCACTTATAAAAATTCAAAAGAACAAAAGATAATAGAGTTAGAGAAAATGATAAAAAATAGAGATAGTTTATATAGAATAATATTATCTGATTTATTTATATTAGATGATTCTGTTGCATGGAGAATACTAGATTACACAAGAATCAAAGAAGTGTTGGATATATTATGGATGTTGCCAAAATCAAAACTTGATTTAGATATAATTTCAAAACATGATACTTTAAGTACAATATACTATGCTAAAGGTTATATAGAAGAACCTTTTGTCAAAAGTGATATATTTAGTGTAGATATGTTGGCCATCTCAAAAAAGAGTGGTTTTGATAAAGGTGATTTGAACTTTTTATATCTATGTGATATATGTAAACAGTCTTTCTCTCTATCATTTAATAGATGTTCAAATTGTATGGCTATAAACAGTATAATAGTTGAGGAAAAAATTGCAAAAAAAGATAAACAAACAAATTACTCTATACTCTGATGGGTCTTCTTTGGGAAATCCTGGACCTGGTGGATATGGTGGAATATTAGAGTATAAAGGTAAGCAAAAAAAATATAGTGGTGGAGATAAATATACTACTAATAATAGAATGGAGCTTTTGGGTGTTATTGAAGGGCTTAAACTTTTGAAAGAACCTTGTAACGTTGAGGTTATATCAGATAGTAGTTATGTGGTAAAAGCGATTAATGAATGGTTGAAAAACTGGATAAAAAAAGATTTTAAAAAAGTAAAAAATATTGATTTATGGAAAGAGTATATCAGCGTATCTTCTACTCACAATATAAAAGCTACTTGGGTTAGAGGACATTCTGGTCATATCCAAAATGAAGAGTGTGATGATATGGCAAGAGATGAAGCTAATAGACAAAAATTACTTATATAGGGATAGGAATAAAAATGGAAAACTATACTAAATTAGAGGAGGTTTTATCCTATAATTTTAAAGATAAAGAACTTATAAAAGAGGCTTTAACTCATAAAAGTTATAAAAAACCTTATAATAATGAGAGATTGGAATTCTTGGGAGATGCTGTACTTGATTTGATTGTAGGGGAATTTCTTTATGAAAAATTTTATGATTCTGATGAGGGTATATTATCAAAAATCAGAGCTTCATTAGTAAATGAGAGTGGTTTTACGCTACTTGCAAAGAAGCTTAATTTAGGAGAATATATATATCTATCTGTTGCAGAAGAGAATAATAATGGACGAAATAAATCATCATTATTATCAAATGCTTTTGAGGCGATTATTGGTGCTATTTATTTGGAAGCTGGTTTAGATATAGCTAAAGAGATAGCAATAAAACTTTTAAATGAGGTTCATAAAAAGATAGATTTAGAAACTTTATCACAAGATTATAAAACAGCATTACAAGAATTAACACAATCAACGCATGGAGTTACTCCAACTTATCAATTAGTAAATGCTTATGGACCAGATCATAATAAGGAGTTTGAAATAGCTATTATTTTGGATAATAAAAGTATAGCATCTGCTAAAGGCAAAAGTAAAAAAGAGGCTCAACAAAGAGCTGCAAAAAAAGCATTAGAGTGGTTAAAGGGATAGCAATATGAATAGTTTTGGTCGAAAATTTAGATTTACAACTTTTGGAGAGTCTCATGGAAAGGCTTTAGGATGTATTGTTGATGGTGTTCCTGCTGGATTAGATATAGATAAAGAATTTATTCAAAAAGAGTTAGACAGAAGAAAGCCTGGTAAATCTGCTCTTGAAACTGGTAGAAAAGAATCTGATTTGGTAGAGATACTATCAGGCGTTTTTGAGGGGGTATCTACAGGTACACCCATAGCTATGATTATATATAATACTAATCAAAAAAGTAAAGATTACACAAATATTAAAGATCTGTTTCGTCCAGGTCATGCCGATTTTACATATTATCAAAAATATGGAGTGAGAGACTATAGAGGTGGAGGAAGAAGTTCGGCAAGAGAGACATCAGCAAGAGTAGCAGCTGGGGCAATTGCTAAATTGATACTTCAAAAAGCAGATATAACAGTTCAAAGTGGTGTATCTTCTGTTGGAAAGATTAAAGCTAAAAAATATGATTTTGATTATGCAAGAACAAGTAAATCTTATGCACTTGATAGAGATATTGAAGATATGATGGAGAAAACTATTTTAGATGCAAAAGCCTCTCATAATTCGGTTGGTGGAGTTGTTATAACAAGAGCATTAGGCGTTCCTGCAGGACTAGGTGAACCTATGTACTATAAGCTAGATGGTGTTATTGCTGATGCTATGATGGGAATAAATGCAGTTAAAGCAGTTGAAATTGGTGATGGTGTAGATGTGAGTATGGTTACTGGTTTAGAAAATAATGACGAAATAGGAAAAGATGGATTTTTGACCAATCATTCAGGTGGAATTTTGGGTGGAATTAGTAATGGTGATACGCTATTAGTTAAAACTCACTTTAAGCCAACACCATCAATCTTTAAACCTCAACAAACTATAACAAAAGATACTAACGAAGAGGTGATATGTGAACTCAAAGGGAGGCACGACCCATGTGTTGCACTCAGAGGTAGCGTGGTTTGTGAATCTATGATGGCACTAGTATTAGCTGATATGCTTTTGTTAAATCTTGGATCTAAAATATCTCATATAGAGTCTATTTACAAATGAGATTTTTTAAATTTACAAAAGAGGATATAGTTGATAGTTTTAGTAGTGAGATATATCAGTTAGGTCAAGAATTACATGAAAAAAAGAGAGTTTTAGAGTATGATTCTTTGGCAATATCACGAAAAGAGATTAAGATACTTTCTATGGTTGAAGGGTTAGATGAAGTATCTTATGAACAAGAAACTATAATATATCAAAAAGATAATCAAATTGATATAGAGGGTATTTGTACTTGTAGTTTAGGTGCAAATTGTGAGCATGTTATAGCAGTGTCACTTCAGCATATTAGTGATAAAGATGGAAGCTCTCTTGAGAATAATACACAACTCCCAACAAAAGAGATAGAAAGTGATCCTAAGGATGATGTAAAAGATTGGTTAAATTTATTATTTGAAATATCTAAACAAGAGGAAAAACGAGAAAACGGCAATATATTTTTAGCATATAAAATAGTTAGAAATAGTAATCAATACACAGATGATATTAAATGTTATAAAACAAGAATTATTAAAAATGGTGCATTAGGTAAAGGGACACTGTTAGATATTAATTCCCTAGCATATAATGATTATAATTATGACTTTTTAGATAGTAGTGATATTGATATACTTAAAATTATGAATGCTATCTCTCCAAGACATCAAGATACATTTAAATTAAAAGATAAAATAGGTAATGACTTATTAAAAGCGATAATCGCAACAGATAGATGTTATCTTGAAGATGCTGATCAACCTATTACTATCTCAAATGATAGAGTAGATATAAGTTTTAGTTGGAGTAATGATGATAGCTTAAACAGATTTTTAGTTTCAAATATGAAAAATGATGAGTTTATTATTGCTACAAAACCAATACTATTTGTTAAATCTTTAAGTAATCATATTTATGAGCTTTCAAGTAGATATAATTTAAAGACTCTTAAGACTCTTTTATCTTCTCCTGCTATTCCAAATGATTTTTTTGATGAGGTTGTATCAAAAATAGATAGAGAATTGCCAATGATTGAGATAGAACCACCTTCTCATTATGAAATTAGAGATATAACAAATTCACCTAAGGTATCTATTAATATTACAACGGCACAAATAGATAATATAATTGAGCATATAATTATTATGAAATTTATATATGAGGATAATATAGTTGAATATATCCCTCGTCATGAGACTAAGAAATTGATTAAAGATGGATATTGTCTTAATATTATTAGAGATTTTACTTTAGAAGATAAATATATATCAGAACTTAACTCTTTAGGTTTTGTAAATTTTATAGATGATGATAGATTAATCTTTAAATCACCTGATGAGCAAAGTCTTTTGTCTATTGATAGATGGAGATTATTTTTAGAGTCAGATATTAATCGTTTAAAATCAGCAGGTTGGATAATTGAATTTGATAATAGCTTTAATATGGAATTTAATGATGCAGATAAGATATTAGCTTCTGTTGAAAGAGGAGGAGAAAATAGTTGGTTTGGTCTCTCTTTTGATATAGAGATAGGGGGGAAAAGAGTACCAATATTATCTATTGTAAGTTCTCTTATTTATGAATTTAGCGATATTACAAATCTTCCTGAGTTTATCAATATTGAAATATCAAAAAATAGTTATATTAAATTAAAATCATCAGATATAGAACCTATTTTAAAAACGATATTTAATCTTTATGAAAATATAAAAGAG
>CAYWFW010000135.1:0-2785 GCA_964457735.1 uncultured Sulfurovum sp.
TTTATCTATAAAAATTTCTTTTTCTTGCGTGATTAATCTATCTTTATCAACTACTAATATAAAGATATTCTTTATATTAGTAAGTTTATTTAATAATTTTTCATATTTTTTAATTTTATGAAAAACACTTTTATCTATTTCCATATATTATTGAAGAGCCTCTTCAATAGCTTCAATAGCATTTGGAATAGCAATACTCACTACTACACCTAACTGAACTTTTTTATTATCAATTAGTATTCCAAATCTATAATCACCTAAAGGAAGAACAACTGCCATTTTATCTCCCTCTAGGTTTAATAGATAAAATTTTTCTAGGTTAGGAAATCTTGCTCCTCTTAGAGTTTTCATTATATTTGTTGTAAGCATATTAAATAAAGCACTTGCTTTTGGTTGAGGATTATAACCTGCTATTGACAGACCACTATCTACTGCAAAAATATCAGCAGCAAGTAATCCATCACCTAAATCATCTTTTAATATCTCAATTGCTAGGTTTATTTTTTTCATATTCATTATTTATATCCTTAAATTATAGAGTTGTATATTAAAATTATATCAAAATTATATCAAAAGTTAAAACTATTTTTACCATATCGCTTAAAAATTTAGAGCAGGTGAGAATAGCACTAAAGATAAGATTGAATTTTAATTAATATTCCTAATAATAAAGAATCTCTATTTAGAGGTTTACTTTGTTTTAATTCTAGTTCGCTTATTAGCAGATGTTCATATATTTTAAGTAGATTACTACTGCTAATTCTTGTTGCCAAATTTACCCTTTGGTCTTCTATATGTTTTGGAAGTCTAAAACCCAATATTGCTTGTGAATCTACTGTTCCATATATTTTAATATATGCGTTAAATAAAAAAAGTTGATTTAAAAAATGTTGAGTAGCTCTTAAAATACTAAATTCATCTTCGCCCAAATCTAATAATATTTTGATTAATGCGATTATATCTTGTTTTTGAAATATTGATATTAAAAGTTGTTCAACAGCGAGTGGTGCAGTTGAGTAAACAAGATTATCTATCTCTTTTGTAGTCACCTCTCTATCTAAGATTGCTAGTTTATCAAGTTCATTTATAGATAATGCAAGATTATGATTTAAAATCATATAAAGATGTTGCATAGCATAGTGGTCAATTTTTAAATTTATCTTGTTGGCTTTTGCTTTTAACATATCCATTGCATCATTAATTGTGGTCTCAAAAAATCTTACCCAAACGCCACTATTCTTTGGATTAAAACTATTTTGAAGCGTTTTTGCATTTTTGCTTGAGCCTTCAAAAGCATATATAAGATAATTATTCTCTCCTCTTTTAGTTATATCAATTAACTTATCTAACTCTTTTTTATTTATCTTTTTATCACTTTTTATTATCAAAAGATTAACTCCACCAAAAAGAGAATTTTGAGAGAGATAAGAGAGGGCAGTTTGAAAATTATATTGCTCATAATACATAGACATCATATCATTTTTTGCATCTAAATTTTGAATATAATAATCTATATAATAATCAATCAAATATTCATTATCTCCATATAACATAAGCAATTTTACCATTTTAGATTTTAGTAAATTATCAAACTCTCTTTTATACATATTATTCCTTTATTTTTACAACCAAATTTGCCATAATATCTGTTGATGCAATATCTGCTCGTTCTATGATAACTCTAACTTTATCAAATAGCGAAACATCATCATTTCTAATATTTACCACCACACCTTGAATCTCTCCATCAAGCAGAACTTTTGCACTGCTATCTTTTAGTTCGACAATCTCTCCATCAAACATCAAACCTTCATTTTGCTTTGCCCATCTTGCAAATTTTCTATCTCTAAAGTCCCATTCAGCTTTTGTGCTTTGTCGTTCAATATCACTTACTCTTGCACATAAAGATTTTATATTTCGCATAAGATACTCTTTCTCTTTTTCATCATCATTTAGTTGAGCTTTAATAAGACGATGAAGTATCAAGTCGCTATATCTTCTGATAGGGCTAGTAAAGTGGCTATAGTGAGTAAATCCAAGCCCAAAGTGTCCCACATTTTCATCACTATAAGATGCTTGTTTTAAAGATTTTATTATCATCCCATCAACTTCACTTGACATATCCAATTTTTTTGCTTCTTTTTGAATTGCACGAATCAGAGATGAGGAATCTTCGTACTCATTAATAAATAAGCCAATAACTGCTAAATCTTCTAATAAAGCTTCTAGTTTAATTAGTTGAGGTGCTTCATGAACTCTAAAAATACCTTTTTCAAACCGTTTGGCACTTGCTTGATTTGCCAAAAGCATACACTCTTCTATTAAAGAGTGAGATGGAGTTGAACTTTCAACTGTGGTATTTTTTAGAAGATGATCATTATCAATTGATATTCTAATCTCTTTTGTTCTAAAATCAAATCCAGCTTTTACCCTTTGAGTTTTTAGCTTTTTTGTTATCTCATAAAGAGGCATTAGAGATTTCAACATCTCTTTATCCATTCCAATTGCCTCTTTCCCTGCTATATAAGAATCAATTTCATCATAATTAAATCTTCTTTTAGAGTGAATAATTGCCTCAAAAAACTCCTCTTTCATCGGTTTTAAAGAACTTCTATCTAAATATATTTTTGCCACAAAAGCCAACCTATCAACTTTTGGTTTAAGAGAACACAAATTTTCACTTAGTTCTCGTGGAAGCATAGGGAAAGATTTATGAGGGAAATATGTGGTAAATGCTCGTCTTTTTGCTTCTATATCAATTGGCGAGAAATACTCAACATACTCA
>CAYWFW010000136.1:0-3983 GCA_964457735.1 uncultured Sulfurovum sp.
TACTATAGCTTAATAAGTTTTAGTGGATTTATATGTTTAGAATTTTTTGTTGCTTGAAAAATTAATTTTTTAGATATTCTTCCTATAATATATCCTTTCTTAACCCATTTTCCAACTCTTATTGTTGGAGCTATTTTTGAAAGTCCTGCATAGATTGTATGTATTTTTTTACGATGAGAGATTACAATCACATTTC
Organism: uncultured Sulfurovum sp.; assembly: GCA_964457735.1. GTDB lineage: Bacteria > Campylobacterota > Campylobacteria > Campylobacterales > Sulfurovaceae > FS08-3. The sequence goes on from CAYWFW010000136.1 coordinate 197, forward strand.
CTAACATACTACTTTTTCCTGAGAATACAATTTTACCTGAAAGAACACTTTTGACTTTACTATTACTTGATGGGGATTTAAGTGTGACAGAGTCATTAAAAATCTTTATATTATAGATTGGATCAGTATATGAACCAAATCTTTTAGTAACAGTGGCATTTTCTATTGGAGATATAGTTTTTGAACCATGATAAGCAGTAACTGCTGTTTTATAGTATGAAGAGTTTGAGTTAGTCTTACTTTTACTACCTCTTTTTTTATTTTTTAGAGCTTTCTTTCTTGCTTTTGCAGCAGCTTTTGCTTTATTTACATCTTTTGTCTTAAGAATATTTAGATTTGCCAAAGTTGAACGAAGAGATGCTTGTTTATCTATAATAATACTTAACTTTTTTTTGTATATATTTTCATCTGTCGCTAACCTTGATAATAATTTTCTTTTTTTTCTTTTTTGTTTATTAAAATTAGCTTTTTGTTGTTCTATACGCCTCATACTTCTTTTTATATCTTTTTGTTTCTCTACAATAGAGCTCTTTTTTCTTTTCCACTTACTAATATCGCTTTTTAAATCTTGTAGCTCTTTGATATTTTCTGTTTTATAGTGTGAATATAGCTCTCTATATATAATAGAAGTTGGTGTATTTTTATCAAGTTCTTTCATTGCAAAGATGATTCCAAACTGATTTGAAAGTAATGATAAAAACTGCATATTTCGTTTTTTTATCTCTTTTTCTGCATCTCTATATAATTTATTATATTCACTTAATTTTAGTTTTGCTCTTTTATATAAAACATCATCTACTTTTTTTTGTTCTTTTAATTTTATAAGCTTAGTATCCAATCTCTTTTGCTCTGATTTTGTTTTTTTTATACTTTTTACAACTTCTGAAAGTTTTGCACTTGTGCTTTTTTTATCTCTTTTAACAACATTTAATTCTTTTTTGGATTTTTTAATTTTTGTATTTGTTGTTTCACCATTTAATATAAAAATTGATAATAATAATATCAAGATAATTTTCAATTGTCATCCTTTAATCTTGAAACAACTATAGATACAGATGATATAACTATCAATAAAGATATACCAAGCATTTTAAACATATCATTAACTTCAAATATCAAGTTACGATTATTAACTAATATATCAATTCCACTACTATCTACCCAGTTATATTTTAAATATATAAAGAAAAGGGCAATAATAATAGTTGATATTATAGAATCAACTATCGCAATACGGTACATTACAGCACTTCTAAGGAGTAAAGGAGCTCCAAATATCTCCATAACTTTCATTCTTTGTTTATGAACAAGACTCCATATCTCCATCTGTTTTATAATAAGAAAAAAACTAACAACAGCTATAAATGAGATAAAAATTTTGAATATGAACTTTAAAAATACAAATAATTTAAAATTTGAATCGTGACTATTATCAAATGTTTCCACACTTTTAATAATAGGGCTTTTTTCTAGGTCTGCTTTAATCGCTTCTATTTGTTCTATATCAAAATATGTATCAAGTTTAACATTATAGAAATATGGTAAAAGTTTAGATAAGTTCTTTTTGCTTGATTCTTTTAATCCTTTTGAAATTTCATCTACAATAGCATCTTTTTTTATTAAATCAATAGAAAATATATGTGAATTTAAATTTTGTATAGACTCTAATTCAATCTCATCGTGAACAACAACGAGCATACTATATTTATCTCTTAAGCCATCTTCATAGCTTATGGTTGTTCTTTCAAATACTAAAAAAAACTCTATACCAATAAGTATAGCCATCAAAGGAAATATAAAAGTGAGGTGATTTTTAATGAATTTCATAAACTTCTCTATTTTCAATAATTAAATGTCTATATGGGATAGAAAAGATTGTAGGAATTTTATGCGTAACAACAATTACAGTAGTTTGGAGTTGCTCACAACTTGTTTCCATTAAATCCCAAATTACATTAGATGAATACTCATCAAGATTTCCTGTTGGTTCATCTGCTAATATTAAAAATGGATTTTTGGATAATGCTCTGGCAACACCCACTCTTTGTTGTTCCCCACCACTAAGTTCTAACGGTAATTTTTCTGCATATTCACTAAGTTTTACATGCTTTAAAAGTCTTGTTGATTGAGTTTTTTGTATATCTTTAGAGTATCCATCTATAATAAGTGGTAAAACAACATTTTTTTCTACACTCCACTCATTAATAAGTTTATAGTCTTGAAAAATAATACCAAGATGTCTTCTTAACTCTTGAAGTTTTTTTTTCTCTATAGTATTTAAGTCAAGACCACCTACAATTAAATCACCTTCTCTTGGATTAAGTTCCCCATAAAGTGCTTTTAGTAATGTTGATTTTCCACTTCCACTAAGACCAGTAATAAAAACAAATTCACCCTTTTTTATATCAAATGTAGCCTTTTTAATTATCTCGTTTTCACTATTATTATAAGATAAGCTTAGATTAAAAGCTGATACCACGCTAGACATCTAAATACTCCTTCAATTTTTGATGTGCCTTATAATTTGTTAGAGTTGATACAGGTGTTGAAGATAAATATCTGCTCTCTTTGGCTATCAAAATATATTTATGTTCTGGTCTATCAAAACTACCAAATGCACACTTAATTAATAACATATTATCTTTAATGGTATAGGTTCTTTCAAAGTGAATAAAAAACTGATTTTCAATAATAGTCTCTTTTGGTAAAGTATCCATTAAATCAGAATTAAAACTAATATCTTTAAAACTAAAATCATATATATTATCTCTATCTTCACTAATGGTTTGTGATATAACAGAAACATCATATATATCTTTCTCTTGTCGTCTCCATCTTGCCTCATATTTACTAATTACTGGCAAATCTTCATTCTTTTTTATATCAACCATAATTTTAGGATAAGATAAAAAGGTCTCTAAAGAATACCAAAAATATTTATCGCTATCTGTTCTAAGTTCTAGCTTTCCATCTGCTTTTAATACTCTTATTGATTCATCTAAAAAACTTTTACTAATAACTCTTCTATGAGGTTTTTTATCCCATGGAATTGGAAAATGTACAAAAATTTCATCTAAAATATTTGATGGAATCATCTCTAAAAGAAGTCTTGCATCATAATTGACTACCCATATATTATCTAATTGTTGAATATCTATCTGATTTAATAATTGCTGGGCTGAGGGAGTATGAATCTCTATACCAATATATAATTTATCTCTATTTTTATTTGCTTGATAAAGTATATGCTTACCACTTCCAAATCCAACCTCTATAGAAACTCTTTTTTTAGAAAAATCAATACTTTCAAAATCTTTAATTTTCTTTAAATATTTTGAAGATATTGATCCTTTTGGATTTTTATTTTGAATATTAGAACTTAAGATTGTTAAGTTTAATCTAGTTGCTATTTGAGAGATAGCCTCTTTTAATAGTTCAACCTTTAAGGGTCGTGTAATCTTATCATACTTTATCATATAACTATTATCTGTTTTTTTAAGATGAAGCAAAAACTCTTCATTTTTATAATTAATGGCAAATAGTTCATCATCACTATCTAAAATTATAGCTCTAAACACTACAATATCATCCAAAGTCTCAATTAGTTGAGTATCAAATTTTTTTACTTTAATATGTGGCATGTTGTATAAACCTTTGTTGATTGTTAATTGAGTTAGACTAACAATTCTATCTTTTTTGCTCTTAAAAGCATATAAATTTTATATTTAAAACTTATTTAGAGTAATATATCTTCTTAAAATCATTAATATACTCTTTTGCTATAACT
>CAYWFW010000137.1:0-6136 GCA_964457735.1 uncultured Sulfurovum sp.
TCTCTTCTGCTAATTCTTTATAGTATAATTTATCGGCTGATTTTCTTCCAAATCTTATACCTGAGTGTAGTGCTACTGCTGAAGGTACTGCCATTAATCCTAGAGGGTAAGTTGCTAATATTCCTAATCCTACCCCAACACTTGTTCCTAGTGTTAATGCATTAGTTTTTTTATTGGAATTTTCAAGACTTTTATTAAAGATTTGAATAAAGAATACAGCCTTCCCTACCGTACTCTTCCCCGTATCATTCTCACCAGCAATCACAGTCAAACCATCTATTTTGATAGAAGCCTCTTTTATCATTCCTATATTTTTTAACTCTAATTGCATATATTACCCTTTGTAGGGTGGGTGAAACCCACCAAATATTTAAATAATTGTAAAATTAATTACAATAAAACTTCAACTTCACTAGAATCAAGTTCTACTTTTTTACCTTTACTAATTCTATCTTCTTGAAGCTTTACTTTTAGTTCATCATCATCAAGAGCCATTATTTGAATTGCTAAATATGCCGAGTTTATAGCTCCTGCTTTTCCAATTGCCACAGTTCCAACTGGCATACCTGCTGGCATCATAACAGTACTCAAAAGTGCATCTTCTCCACGAAGTTCTCCACTTGCCATTGGTACACCAATAATTGGTTTTATTGTACTAGCTGCTAATGCTCCTGCTAGATGAGCTGCCATACCAGCAGCGGCAATAAATACTTTAGCCCCTTTTTTTTCTGCTTCTTTTATATAAGTTTTTGTTCTCTCAGGGCTTCTGTGAGCTGATGATATAATTAATTCATAAGGTACACCAAACTTTTTTAGTGTATTGGCACACTCACTCATCACCTCATAATCACTTTTACTTCCAATAACTATTGATACAAATTTCATCTATTCCCTTTTTATCTTTCTACTTAAATTAACACTTTTTTATTAATTCTATTAACTTTACTTTTATAAAAATTAGTATATTAAAAACTTATTTAAATCCTCTTGAAGTTATTCAATCTTTTTATATTTTACTATTATATAATGGGTTAAAATGTGTATTTATTTTTTACTAACCATTCAATACTCAAGCAAAATCGTTACATAACTATTTAAATTTTAGCATTAAAAAAATATTTTTGAGCATCCTTTTTATTTTCAAATGGGTTTGTTGAGATAGTTTCATCATCATTAATTATCACATCATAACTCTCATCGGGGCTACTTTTAGCATAAGTGATAGCAAGTTTTACAGCCAACTCTTTATCTTTTTGAGAAGCATTTTTACTAATCAAAGAAGATGGTCCTGCGATAGGAAGTTTAATTCTATGATATTTATCATTTTTAATAGCTTCAAGTCCTGCGTTATCTTCGGCATTTCGTCCAACGGCTAATTTTGCACCATCAGGAAGTCTAAAATGTCGTCCATATTTTAATAAGTTTATATCTCCACTTGTTAGCTTATCATATTTAATAAACTCCTCTATTTTTGTTGAAAAATGCTCATCAGTCAGCAAACATCCACCACCTGGACTTTCATAATCTGTTAATCCCATATCTTTTGCCATTTTTAGTTGAACTTCACGATTTCGTCCTGATATATCCAAAAGCTTATCTCTATCAATCCAACCCTCATTTTCTGGAATTGTAGGCTCAAGAAGCTTTGCACTTAATGGGCGAACTAAAAGCCCCTGTGTATTTGCAAGTTTAAGCACATTTCCCAAAGCCTCAGCTCTTTGACTCATTGGTCTTTGCCCCAAAACTTCACCAGAGATTAAAAACGATGCATTACACTCTTTCATCATAGCTTTTGCAACTTTAAACATATTAGCATGACAATCAATACATGGATTAAAATTTTTGCCATATCCATATTTTGGATCAAACAAAACATCTTGTATAAACTGGTCTTTGATATTTACAATTTTAAGCTCTGCTCCAACTTGCTCACACATATCTTTAAGATGCTCTAAATTATCTTTTGTTCCACCAAATCCTGTATCAATATACAGAGCTATCACATCTATCCCTTGATCTTTAATAAGCTTGATAGATAAACAACTATCAAGCCCTCCACTAAATAACGATATTGCTTTCATAGGCTACTAACTCCCCTTTTTTTAATCTTGGTATTATATCTGTTCTTATCTTTCTAATCATAAAACTTCTTGTTTTATAATCAATTGAATGGTTATTTGTAATTTTCTTAATATCAACTAGGTATTCTTTTAGTATTAAATTGATAAGTGTAGATTTCAGTTCTTTTTGAGTCATAATTTGTAGTGTATCATCAACCAATAATCCCATTAAATTAGGATTAGATAAATCACCTTTTGCTATTATATCAAATAATTCTCTATATCCTCCAAAGATAGAAGATGGAACAACATCAATAACACTATCTATTAGATTAGGATTTTCTAAAAGAGTTTTCATAATACAAAGCTGAACTATATCATCTTTATGTTGCATAATCTTTTGAGTTGGAGTTATTGTTCTTTGCACAAAAAGATTTGGCGAAATTCCTAAGATTGATGATGCAACAGATATGTAAGAGTCACCTAAAATTTGACTTAAAGATGATAGATATTTTTTCATCTCTAAAAATGCACTCTCTTTAGATTTTGGCTCTTGTAAATTATAAGAATTTGCAATTTTTTCAAGAACAAAAACAATTAATGGTTTTGGCTCTCGCAACATCTTATCAACCTCTGCAATATCTCCATTAGCAATCATATCAGCAGGGTCTTTATCATCTCCAAATATTACAACTCCACCATCAAATCCATTATCTGTTAATAAAATAGAAGCTTTATAGGCCGCATTTATTCCTGCTTTATCTCCATCATAAGCTAATATAATTTTTGGTTCACCCTTTTTTAATAATGGAAGATGCTCAGGTGTTAAGGCTGTTCCCAAAGTTGCAACACTCTCTTTAAACCCAGCCTGATGAAACATCACAACATCCAAATATCCTTCACAAACTATTAATCGTTTATTTGTATATATAGTTTGCTTTGCTCTGTGATAACCATATAAAATACGCGATTTGTTAAAAAGTTTTGTTTGAGGTGAATTTATATATTTTGCTGGATGATTTGTTGTTGTTCGCCCACCAAATCCAACAATAGATCCATTTGATGAATATATAGGAAAAGTGATACGATTTACCAATCTTGCATAAGGATTAGAGTTATCATCAAGAGCAATAACCCCTGCATCATTGGCTTTTGCAAGTGGCAAAACTTGGTGATTTAAAAACTCTAAAACAGCTCTACTTTGAGGTACAAAACCAATCTCAAACTCTTCTATAGAACTATTGCTTACTCCTCTATTATAAAGGTAATTTTTGGACTCTTGGTTTAAATCAAGATTTTTAATATACCACTTTTGAATCTCTTTAAGAACTCTTGTGAGTTCACTATAATCACTTTGACCTTTTGTATAACTAAGAGAAAAATTATACATAGAGGCTAGTTTTTCTATAGCTTCTGGGTAATTTAGTTTTTCAAGTTCCATAATAAACTTAATACTATCTCCACCAACACCACATCCAAAACAGTGATATATCTGCTTTGTTGGGCTTACCACAAAACTTGGAGTTTTTTCTCCATGAAATGGGCAATTAGCTTTATAGTTTGCACCAGCTTTTTTAAGTTCAATAAAAGAGCCAACAACATCAATAATATCAAGAGTGCTTCTTAGGGACTCTATAGAAGATTGTTCTATCAAACTTGGGCTTGTAGTTCTCTTATTCTTGCTTTTGTCTGTCTTATTTGCCTACGAAAAACATCCAAATTCTCTTCAATTAACGCCTCTTCAAACTCATCATTAGCATATTCTAGTTCATCTTGCTCTTCTCTATACTCTTTTAACAAATTAGTTGCTAATTCTTGTAACTCTTCAACTGTTAAATCTTCTATATTTTTATTTTCCATATTAACTCTTTACAGGTAGCTACAGCAATAATCTACCAAAGTATTAGCTTTGATTTTAAATTTAGAATTGCCATCAACATTAAAACTTTCACCCGATTTAACTGTTATCCAACTATCACCATCAAGATTTATTTGAGCTTCACCACTTGTAATTTCCATTAACTCTGGTGCATCTGTACCAAATTCATATTCACCTATTTGCATAACTCCTAAAGTTTTTATAGTTCCATCACTAAATTCTAATTTTCTACTTGTAACTTTTCCATCAAAATAACTATTACCCTCAATTGTAATTTTTACATTCTCAAAACTTGCCATATCTATTCCTAATTTTATATATTTTACAAATTATAGTAATTTGAACTTAAATCAAAGTTATTCAAAATTTTATTTATGGGCTTATTTTATCATTGTTTAGATAAAATCTTTCATTAAAATATTAAGGTATTACTAAATGGCAGAAAAATTCAAAGTCAAACAAAATGATAAGCTTCTAAATTTTCTTTTTAGCTCTCTTGTGGGGTGGTCAAAAAAAAGGATTAAAGATAGATTAAAAGGGGCAACAGTAGCTGTTAATGGCGAGATAACTACAAAGCATAATTTAGCATTAAAGATAGATGATATTGTAGAGGTAGGAGTGGTGCAAAAATCAAAACCATCTATTAAAACTTTGGAGATAATATATCAAGATAAAGATTTAATTGCCATAAATAAACCAGCAGGATTATTATCTGTAGGGAGTGCTAGTGAAAATAAGCAACACTCTTTATATATTTTAAGAGAACAACTTTCTCGTGGTAAAAATAGGGTCAATTTGATTCCAGTTCATAGACTAGACAGAGATACATCAGGTATTCTGCTTTTTGCAACATCCAAAGATGTTAGAGAAAAAGTTATGGATAATTGGGCTAAAGCTACCAAAATATATTTAGCGATTGTTGAGGGTTCTCTAAAAGTACCACAAGGGACAATTAATCAACCTCTAAGACTTGATGATAAAGAGTATAAAGTACATGTAGGAGAACATAAAGAGGCAAAAAAAGCTATAACTCACTATAAAACTATTAAAAAAAGCAAAATTAGAACACTTCTTGAAGTGGAGATAGAAACAGGTAGGCAACATCAAATAAGAGCTCATTTATCATGGTTGGGAAATCCTATTGTAGGTGATGAAAGATATGGCAAAAAAGGGGATAGATTAGGACTTCATGCAACTAAACTTAATATTTATCATCCAATTAAAAAAGAGTATTTAAGCTTAGGAATAAAGGCACCTAAGGATTTTAATGAGTTGATTTAAGAAGAGGATAGAAATAGAGCCATACTAAAAAGTAACTCAATAGCTCTAAATCAAATAAAAAGGTAAGGGTATAGCCGAGGTCAAGTATTGAAAATTCACCCACTGCGTGAGTTTATTTTGCAACACTCAACCCCTACCGTACTATCTGATTGTATCTATTTTAAAAGAACGGATAAGATGGTAATTATGTTAGATGTTATAAAACTTTGTTCCTCTCTTTTTATTTTTTTAGATATATAATTTCCTGTTTTATTATTTATAAATAGTATTTTAGCATAAAAATCATCTAATATATCGTATAATTTTGTTATAATTTTTTTAAATATTTAGGAGTTTTTATGATAGATAGTGATATGGATCAGATGCGAGAACTTTTACTTGGTGAGTTTGAGGAAAAAATCAAAAATGAATTTAATTCTATATATAGAGAATTAGAAGAGATAAAAGAGAAAAATCAACAAGAGATAGATAAATTCAATAAATTGTTACAGCAAAAATATCAATATTTAGAAAATAGTATTAATACTCAAATAAAATCTCAACAAGATATAAATGGTGATAAGTTTAAATCTATAGAACAAGAGATATTTATTCAGCAAGAGTATAATAAGCAAGTATTTAATGCTCTAAGAAATCAGTTTGAAAAAAGGTTAAATGCTCTTAAAAATGATTATACTCAAAAAAATGTCTCTAAAGAGTCTATGGCAACTATGTTTTTTGAGTATGCTATGAAATTAAAAAATGAAAATTTAAAAGATAAATTAAAAAAGAATATACAATAGATGACCAAAGATTTTAAAAAATTAAGAGAACCTATTGTTCAAAAAGAGATAGAACAACTTAATGATATTATATTAAGAGTTCAAAAAATTGAAGACAACCATAAAAAAGATATTTTAATAGATGAATTATCAAA
>CAYWFW010000138.1:0-12485 GCA_964457735.1 uncultured Sulfurovum sp.
ATGAGTACAACATGCCATAACCGAAGTTGCACCTAATTTTTTAAGAGCAGTTGCTGCTTTTACCATTGTCCCTGCTGTATCAATCATATCATCAATTAAAATTATATCTTTACCTTTTACATCACCAATAATATTCATAACTTCAGATTCATTTGCTTTTTCTCGTCTTTTATCAACAATAGCCATATCAAGACCCAATTTATCAGCAAAATATCTTGCTCTTGTAACACCACCAACATCAGGAGAGGCAATCATAGGATTTTTAAAGTTTTTGGATTTAATATAATCCATAAATATAATAGCTCCATAAAGATTATCTACAGGAATATCAAAAAATCCTTGAATTTGAGAAGCGTGTAAATCAACTGTTACCATTCTTGTAATTCCTGATGTTTCCATTAAATTTGCCACAAGTTTGGCTGTAATTGGAACTCTAGGAGCTGCTTTTCTATCTTGTCTAGCATATCCATAATATGGTACAACTGCTGTAATCGATTTTGCAGAAGAGCGTTTAAGAGCATCAGTCATAATCAAAAGCTCCATTAAGTTTGCATTTGCAGGAGCTGATGTTGGTTGTATAATAAATATATCTTTACCCCTTACACTCTCGGTAATTTGTATATTTATCTCTCCATCAGAAAATCTATTTATATTTGCTTTTGATACAGGAAGCTCAAGATATGAAGCTATATCCTCAGCCAATTTAGGATTTGAAGTACCAGAAAAAATCATATAATCACTCATAAAAAACCTTTATTATATATATTAAAATTAGAGATATATTACTATTATTTTCATAAGAGCGTGTTTGTAATTAAATTTAATTCTAATCTCTTAGTTTAAAAGAGAAATATAGTGATAAAAATAGTACAATTAATGAACTACTATATAATATTGTATAGTTTAAAAAGTGCAAAATTATACCACCAATTATAGAAAAGAATAAACCAAAAGATACAATATTCATCTGTAATGCCACATAGATACCCCTTTTTTGTTCAGGAGCAAGAGCTAAAATAAGATTACCTGATGCTATACGATTCCCATCAATTGATGCACCAACAAGAAAGAATATAAAAGAGTATTGATATAAAGATGATGCGTTAAATGCTATAATAATAGCCAAAATTTGTAGAGATATAGAGATATTTGCTGTTAATTTATTAAACCCTTTTCCACTAAGTTTTCCCCATAAAAAGTTACTAAGCATTGCTCCAATCATTTGTATTGTAATCAAACTAGCAATAGCCACACCATCAAGATTAATCTTATTTTGAGCATCAAGAATTATAAATGGTAAAGCAATCAAATATCCATAAGCTAATAAAAAAGTCTTAAGTTGAATCTGTAAATCTTTATCCTCTTTTAGTGTAATTAATGAGTTATGTAAAAATTTCTTAAATGATTTCTCTTTTTTTTCTGTAATCTCTTTTTTGGGTTCATCAATTGTTCCAAAAGATAAATATCCAAATCCCATAATAAATGAGCTTATGATAAAAAGATAACCATAACTATTGGGTGCATCAAAAGATGCCAAAATCCAACCTGCCAATGCTCCACTAATCAATCCACCAAAAGCACTAAAAAATTGACGATATGCCATAGTCTTTCCCCGAAATTTATGGGAAAATATCTTAGCAATAATATCTTTAAAGTATATTGCACCAAATCCAGCACTAAATGAAAATATAAAAAGTCCAAGACCAATAAAAAAAAGAGTTAAATTGGGAGAGTTCTCGCCAAATACTATTATACTTATTCCAATTCCAAACCACGCAAAAAATCTTATAATAAATACTCGTCTAATATATGGTAGCATTAATGTATAGCTTTGTGATTGAAATGCAGCAAAAAGTTGAACTATAATTGCTCCACCACGAAGAAGAGATGCAAAAAATCCAACTAATAAAGAACTCCCACCAAAATAGTTAATAATAAGTGGTAAGATGGTTGATGGTTCTGCAATGGTTGTTCCAATTGATAAAAAAAAGCCATGAAGTATATTTCTTATGTGATTATGAAACTTATCCATCTAGTTTAATATCTCCCACGCTTGGTCAATATCTTTTGCTTGATTAGTTACAAAAAGCCAAATAGCACCATTTAATTTTGCTAACTTAAGATATTCCTTAGATGGGTCTTTGATTTGAGAAATTGATTCATCAAGAGATATTTTTTGCCATGATTTTTGATAGTTAATATTATAACGCTTTGGGTCAATGATAAACTCATCCACATCATCGCCATTTGCCATCCATAATCGTCCTTTTGAAAATAGTTCAGGTGTCCCTTCATTTCCTTGAATTACTGCAAATCTTTTATATCTATGAGCAAAAATTTCTATATATTTTTTGACATAAGGTTTATGAAAAACACCAGTTATTGCAAATTCACTATTGCCAACTCCTGTTAATTTTTCTATTGTATTTATTCCTGAACGAAGCCCTAGATTCATACGAATATCTGTAAGATTACTCATCTGTGCAAAAAAATCAGCACGATTAAAATAGTGGGTATTTGAACTTAATTCAATATTTTTACAAATCTCTTTTATTGTAATTCCACCTTTTGCAGGTATTAATCTATCCCCTGAAATAACCAAACTTAGGTCTACATCCTTAAGTATCTTGCCAACAAGAGAAAATATATAAGGATTTTTTACCTTACCATCATAAGGATAACCTAACTCTATTGAATTTTTAATAGTTGTTTTTTTGATAAAATCATCACAAGCACTTAATACTCCTAAAAACTCTGTTGTTGTTTCTGGTTTAAGCCTCCATCCAAGTAAAAAACTGGCTGATTGTTCTATAGATATAGTTTGATTTAACATCTGTTGCATCATATCTTTTGACTCTTCAAAACTTAAATCTCTGTTTCCTTTTGCACCAGTTCCTACTGCGTGTATATATTTAAAAAAATCCATTTTCCCTCTTATCTTTATTTTTTATTTATGATATACTACTATAAATAATTTAATAAAGGTCATTTATGACAAAAGATATTGTAATGATACTTGTATTAGCTTTTCCTATGCTTTTATTTAGTGTATATCCAGGTATAAAATTAGGTGATTATCTTGAACAAAAATATGATATAGAGGAGTCTCTAAAAAGAAAAGTGATGATAATTACCACAATTATTTTTACACTTACACTTTCATCATCTCTTTACTATATATAAGTATAGTATAAGATATAAATAGCTTTTTATAATATTGTTTCATTATGTTACATCTATTATAAAAAGATTATTTCATTTTAGTTTGCCTCTATAAATTGATTTGTATCAATTTTTTTTTATTTAAATAGAGATATACTACACCTGATTCTAAAATATTAAGACACTTATTAAGGAGTGAAAATGATAGACCCATCTATAATTAGACCAGAGATAGCTTTGGATGATTTTTTACCTATCTTTGTCTCTTCTGCATTTGCTTTAGTTTTTGGAGGATTTTATGTTGGTATATATACAGCAGTAAAAGTTAAGTTAATCAAAGCAAAACTTATGCCTTTAGCATATATTTTTTGGTTATTAACAAGTTATTGTTTATATATAATGGGAAGCTTGATGCATGTAGGTGAATTTACTGCAAAAGCTTTGGTGGTGGCTATGATTGGGTATTTATTACTTCCTCATGCCGTTTATTATATGCAAGATCAAGTTCATGAAGAGAATGAGCATTGATGTTTCATATATATCTACAACTATCATTTTAGGGGGATAGAGTGGCTAAAAAATCCGTATGGAGTGACAATCGTTTTTGGGCTCGTTCAGCAGCGTGGATTTCAGGTTTTGCTTCAGTATTATTAATTTGGTTGACATTTGATACGTCAATGCAAATTTCAATGGGTACTGATGAAGACTTAAAACAAGGTGTAACAAAAAGAGTTCCAGGACCAACTGTTATAAATTATAAAATTACTTATGAAATGGACGCAAAGCGTGGACATGAAGTTCCAGTAATTGGCGAAAAAGAAAAGTTTTTCGGAAGAGATGATTATACTGAAGAGGAAGCAGGAGCTTTACTTCACTTAGGTAAATTAGGTTCTCAAACTAAAAATTGTATGAATTGTCATACATTACTTGGTAATGGTGCATACTATGCTCCAGATTTAACAAAAGCATGGTTAGATCCAGCTTGGGCAGATGGTGGACCACTTCAAGCGATGACAGGTAAACCAACAAAAGAGGAAGCAATGGCAGAATTTTTACAACATCCGTCAACTTATCCTACTCATGCTAGAATGATGCCAGAATTAGGTATTACTCCAGAAGAAGCAAAAGGTTTAGTTGCATTCTTAAAACATATGTCATCAATTGATACAAATGGTTTCCCAAGAAACTTTGGAAGAATGGAAAATGCAGGAGTGAGAAATGGCAAATAAACTTTTAGATAATCCTTTTACAGGTAGTGTTGGTAGCGAATCAAGACAATTAGCAACTTGGTACTTTACATTTGCTGCTATTATTTTTGGAGCACAATTACTATTTGGTTTAGTTGTTGCTGTTCAGTATGTGGTACCAGGTTTTTTATTTGAATTACTAGATTTCTCTGTTGCTAGAATGTTACATATCAATGCACTTGTTGTGTGGATGGTATTTGCAATGTTTGGTTCTGTTTATTGGTTATTACCTGATGAAACAGGGATAGAAACAGTTGGTATCCAAATTGGAAAATTACTTTATTGGGTATTTGTAGCAGCTATTGTTATAGTTATTTTGGTATATCTATTTATCCAAGTTGGACCTGCCGATGAGATGTCAATTTGGTTTATCCATGAAGGTAGAGAGTATATTGAAGCTCCTAGATGGGCTGACTTTGGTATTGTTGTTGTAGCTCTTGGATTTGTTGCAAATTTATTTATGACAGGAATTCAAGGTAAACAAACAGGTATCATTACAGTTTTAATGGCTGATATGATTGCTTTTGCTGGTCTTTATTTAACAGGTATGTTCTTTACAGATAATATCTCTATTGATCAATTCTGGTGGTGGTGGGTGATACACCTTTGGGTTGAAGCTACTTGGGAAGTTTTTGTTGGTGCTTTAGCAGCTTATGGTCTAATCCAAATGATTGGTGCAAACCGTAAAGTTGTTGAGATGTGGTTATGGATTGAGGTAGCTATGCTATTTGGTTCTGGTATCCTTGGATTAGGACATCACTACTTCTGGATTGGTACACCTGAGTACTGGTGGGAAATTGGAGCATTATTCTCTGCACTAGAGCCATTACCACTTGTTGCAATGTTTATTCATGTTATGTATGACTGGGGTAAACAACAAGGTAAAAAAAGTTTAGATGGAACAGGCGAATCAGTGGTAAACAATCAACCTGCTTTCTTATGGTTCTGGATGAATGCTTTTGGTAACTTCTTAGGTGCTGGTATACGGGGTTTCTTCCATACATTACCACAAGTAAACCTTTATACTCACGGTACACAGTTTACATCAGCTCACGGACACCTATCTTTCTTTGGTGCTTATGCAACTATACTTATCGGTATGATGTATCTTGCAATTCAAGGTAAAAATAAAATTACAGTGATGAAAAATACTAAAGCATCATTATGGGGAACAGGTCTTATAGTTGGTGGTGTTATGGGAATGACAATTTCACTTACTATTGCTGGTTATGTTCAAGTTATTGTAAGTCGTGCTCAAATGGGTGCTACATGGTCAGGATACTTTGATGGTCAAGCTAGTACTTGGTTTGCACAAGGTATGAATTGGAGATTAATTATGGGGTTTGTAACATTTGCAGGTTTCATATTCTTAATAAAAGATTTCTTAACTACTGGTAAAGATCCAGTACACCAAAAATAATAAGGGAATATTATGTTTGAACCAATGACAGATGTTGTACCAAGCTTTTTTGCTTGGTTAAATCAAGGTCCACTAACACTTACTATTTTTCTTCATACAATTATTATACTTCCAATGTTTTGGATTTATAAACAAGAGAAAGATCGTTTAGAAAAAGAGGGTGAGTAGTTTTTATGAGTTGGCTGACTTAGGTCAGCCTCATCTTAATTTAAAGGAGAAATAAATGAGATTTAATAAATTAGTTATGTCAGTTGCTGCAATGGCAGTAGTAAGTTCGGGGGCATTTGCTGGAACATCTAAAATGGATGTTGCAAAAGTATTTGAAAAAGAGTGTCAAGGTTGTCATGGTCCAAATCACGAAGGTGGTGTTGGTTCTGACCTTCGTCCAAAAATTATCTCTAAAAAGAACGCATATAAACTTGCTAGTACTATTTTAAATGGTAGAGCAGGTACTGCTATGCCTCAATTTAAATCAAAATTTAGTAAAGAAGATGCTGATAAAATGGTTGATTACCTTCAACACTTTAAAGGTAAAAAAATGGCTGTATTAACACTTGATAGTGTTAAAGCTGGTTGGAAACCTTTAAATGATAGAATGGCATTCTTCAAGAAGTATCCTTATGCTGCTGATGTTAAGAAAAATACAGATATTTGTTTTGTAACAGAAAGAGATGCAGAGAGAGTTGCATTTGTTGATGGTACTAATGTAAAGTGTTATCTAAACACCCTGCTGGTTTTGCAGTTCATGTTACAGTAACTAATAAGCGTCAACCAAGATATGCTTACTCAATCTCTCGTTCAGGTTTAGTAACAATGTTTGACCTTAACACTCCAGGTCAGCAAAAAATTGCTCAGATTCAAGTTGGTTCTGATTCTCGTGGTCTTGCAGTATCTCCAGATGGAAAATACTTAATGGCTGGAAATTATGTACCAGGTGGAGCAATCCTTATGGATGCTATGACTCTTGAGCCATTAAAAGTGTATCCAACTTCAAGTGTTATTGATACTGAGGGTAATATAGGTTCTTCACGTGTAGCTGGTATCTATGATACACCATATGGTCCTTATATTGCATTTGCACTTAAAGATGCAGGTCATGTTTATGTTATAGATTATTCTAAGCCTAATTTCCCAATTGTTGGTGATATTCCAAATATTGGTAAAATTCTTCATGATGGTTTCTTAAATGAAGGTAAAGAGATTGGTCGTTATTTATTCCAAGCATCTCAAGGTTCAGATGTTATTGGTGTAGTTGATTTTAAAACTAAATCTTTAGTTACAAAAATCTATACAGGTCCTTCAGCTAAGCCACATCCAGGTCAAGGTTCTTCATGGTTTAATGAGGGTCTAGGTCAACAACTTGGCGCTACAGTTAATATGAACCTAGGTCAGGTAACTATTTGGGATGATAACTTTGATGTAATTCGTCAAATACCTATTGGTGGAGGTGGACTATTTATTGGTACATCAGAGCATACACCTTTCTTATGGGCAGATAATGTTCTTGGTGGTGAAGCTAACTGGAATAAAATTCATTTAATTAATAAACAATCTTTAGAACTAGATAGAATTATCACTGTTGGTACTAAAAAAGGTACTGTTACAGATCCAGTAACTCATAAAGTTCTTTTTGAATGGAAAGTTCCAACTGTTAAAGATAAAAAAGGTAAAGCTATTACTCCTAGAATCCTTCATGCTGAACCAGCAAACCATGGTCACTGGACTATGATTTCTGAGTGGAATTGTGGAAGAATAGGTATCTATGAAGCTCAAACAGGTAAATTTATTAAATATATTAAAGATTTAACAACACCTACATTTACATACTCAATTGAGCATAGACAAACTGTACCAGGTGCATAATCGCACACTTTCCCCTTTTGGGGAGAGATTTATTCTCTCTTTAGAACTTATATTTATCTATACACATCTTTAATCTTTTTAGAATTCATACTATTTATAATCCTTATTTCAAGCTTATTTTAGCTAGAATGCTACATAAAACGAAAGTGAAGTTATGAAAAAATATCTTATATTATTAGTGATTTTTTCATCCATTTTATTAGCAGATAAATTAGATGGAAAAAAGGTTTTTGAAACTTATTGTTGGGGTTGTCATCATCAAACTTCTATGGCATTTGGACCATCGTTTACAGAAATTGCAAATAAACGATCAAGTCAAGAGATAGAGGCTTATATTATAGATCCAAAGTCTATGTATAAAATTTTTGGTTATAAGCGAACAGTAATGACTCAATTAAAATTAAATGATTTAGAGAGAAAATTGATAACAAAATATATTCTCTCATATAAAGGCAAATAATGTTTAGACTATCAAATCTTATATCTTCTGTAGTAGAAGGGAAAAAAGAGAGAGTTTTGGACGGCTCTATTGCTATATGGAATTTTACAAATCGTTGTAATTTATCATGTTTGCATTGTTATTCAAAATCAACATTAGATGAGATTGACACTCTCACTACACCACAAATTAAAAAAACAATTTTGCAGATGAAAGAAAATGGAATAAAATTTATTATCTTTTCTGGTGGAGAGCCTCTAACAAGAAAGGATCTCTTTGAAATAGCTGATTTCTGTAAAGAAAACGGTATTATTACTTATCTATCAAGCAATGGGCTTTACTTTACAAAAGGTAACATTCAAAAAATTGTGGATTCTTTTAATTATATTGGAGTTAGTATAGATGGTGATGAATCAACTCATGATTTTTTTCGTGGATTAAAAGGTGCATTTAAAGAGACTCTTAAAGCTGTTAAACTTGCAAATTCTACAGGAGCAAAAGTTGGCATTAGATATACAATAACAAAAGATACAATTAACTCTTTAGAGTATATCTTTGACCTTGTAGAAAAAGAGAATATTCCTAAAATATATATATCTCATCTTGTTTATTCTGGGCGTGGTTTGGATAATTTAAAAATGGATTTAAGTAAAGCCCAAAGAAGAGAGTCTGTTGAATTTATTTTGAATAAGGCATTTGAATATTATAAAACAGGTAGAGATATAGAGATTGTAACAGGTAATATGGAGATGGATGCAATTTTATTTTTAAATAAATTTGCAATAGAGTATCCTGATTTAAAAGATATAATGAGAAAAAGACTAGTAACTTGGGGTGGAAACTCTGCTGGAAGAAAACTTTTAAATATTAATAGCGAAGGTGATGTAAGACCTGATCCATTTTTCCCTTTAACTGTTGGAAATACTATAAAACAAGATTTTACTGATATTTGGCAAGGTGGAGATTTATTAGATCAGCTTAGAGTTCATCCTCGAAAACATATAACTGGAATATGTTCAAATTGTGAGCAAATAGATATATGTAATGGTGGTTCTCGTGCAAGAGCATACGCAATTACGGGTGATTTATGGAGTGAAGATCCATCATGTTATTTAACAGAAGAAGAAAGAAGGAAAAATTAATGATTAAGAAATTACTATTAGCATCAACTGTTGTATCTGCACTTTTTGTAACTCTTGAAGCAGAAGTTATAAAGCCATTTATAATAAATGGTTCAACAGAAAAAATATTTGTGGTTGAAAGAGAAAGTAGCTCTTTAGCTATTATAGAAAAGGGGCTTCCTCGTTCACATATTAAAAATATGCATAATATGAATCATGGTGTTGTTAAGTTTTATGGCAAAGATGGTTATGTTATTAGCAGAGATGGTTTTGTTGTTAAATTTGATCCAGAGACTGAAAAGATATTAAAAGAGTATAAAACCAGCAAAAGTGCTATCGGTTTTGTAATTAATAAATATTATGTAGCTGTAGCTAATTATGATAAGAAAAGTGTGGATATTTTAGATCGTAATCTAAATCCAATCAAATCATTCAAAACTAATTCAAAAAATGTTGGTATCAAAATATATAAAGATTATCTAGTATTTTCACAAATGGATAATGATAAAATCACTGTTTTAAAAGATAAAAATGAAGGTAAAAAAGTTCCAGATTTTGAGATTTTTAAAGAGTTTGCTGATGTTGGGGTTATGCCTTTTGATGCTATGATTAAAGATAATAATTTTATAACAGGTTTTTTTAATAGTCCATTTTTTGGTGTACTTGACCTTGATAAGATGGAATATAAAAAGATAGATATTCTTTTGGGTGATAGAAAACCTGTATTAAAAGTACCACATTTTGGTTTTTGGAGTATTAGCGAAGGAAATGTATTTATCCCAGCGGTTGGAGATAATAAAGTATTAGTTTATACATCTGATTTTAAATTTGTAAAAAATATAGAAACAGAGGGTTTACCTGTATTTACAGCACTTTCTCCTGATAAAAAATATTTAGCAGTAACATTTAGTGGTAAAAAATTTCCAGTAATTCAGATAATAGATACTAAAACTCTAAAAGTTATTAAAAGATTTGAGTTTGATGGAAAAGTTCTACATCTAAGATGGTCTAAGCAAAAACCACTACTTTATATATCTGTAAATGATACAAATAAAGTTGCTGTTTTAAACACAAAAGAGTGGTATTTAGCTCGTGAGATTTTTACAATAAAGAAACCATCAGGTATATTTATTTATGATCAAAAAAATAAGGATCTAAAATAATGGGTAAAGTATATTTAACAGGGGCAGGTCCTGGTGATATTGAGTTATTAACATTAAAAGCATTAAGAGTAATAAAAGAGGCAGATGTTATTATATATGATAGATTAGCTAATCCAGATATTTTAGAAAAAGCAAAAAGTGGATGTGAGTTTGTATATGTAGGAAAAGAAGATGGCAGACATATTATGCCTCAAGATGATATTAATGAGACTATCTATCAAAATGCACTAAAATATAAAACTGTCGTTCGTCTTAAAGGTGGAGACCCTTTTGTATTTGGAAGAGGTGGCGAAGAGGCTAATTATCTTTATGAAAGAGATATAAAGTTTGAGATTATCCCTGGGATTACTTCTGCTATCTCTGCACCTGCTTATGCTGGAATTCCAGTAACTCATCGTGGAGTAGCAGTTAGCTTTAGAGTTGTAACTGGTCATGAATCACCAAATAAAAAAATATCTCAGATACCATGGGATAATTTTAAAACAGATGATACTATTATATTTTTGATGGGACTTCATAATTTGCCAAAAATTAGTGCTAAACTTATTGAAATAGGTAAAAGCTCTGATTATCCAGTAGCTGTTATATCAAAAGGGACAACAAAAGAGCAAAAAGTTGTGGTTGGAACATTAGAAAATATTGTAGAGAGAACAAAAGATATTCCAACTCCTGCACTAATTGTTGTGGGTCGTGTGGTTGAACTAAGAGATCAATTAAAATGGTTTGAAGGTTCTGATAGTTAATTTATGCTAGAGATAAATAATTACACAGACTCTATTTTGAAACATATAAACTATCATATCAAAGATAGTTTGCTGATTTTAGGTTCAAATGGAGCTGGTAAGAGTAGTTTAGCAAAAGTACTTTGTGGGATTACTCCAAGTGATTCTATAAAAGTTAATATTTTGAAACTTGGAACTGGTGCTTTAGCCATCACTTCCGATAAATCACAAGAACAGTATAGTATAAATCTTCAAACTCTTTCATCACAAGAGAGAGCTAAAATTATAAATTATATCCCATCTAAATTAGATATTTTTGATGAATATATTAGCCTAAAAGATTATCTTAGCCTTTCTAAAATAGATTTTAATATCAATATAGATAATGCTATAGATACTCTTGGTTTAAATAATCTAAAAGATAGACCTTGTATAAACCTTAGTAGTGGAGAATCTCAACTTACTCTTGTGGCATCTGCTATTATTCATAATGCAAAAATTACAATCTTTGATGAACCTACAGCTAATCTTGACCCTCAAAAAACTTCTCAAATCTATAAAATATTATCGGATAAAAAAATTATAAAAACAAAAATAGTTATAACTCATGATTTAAATCTAGCATATAGATTAGGATTTGATGTGATTTATCTTAAAGATGGTAAAATTATATTTCAAGGAACAAATAGAGAGTTTTTTAAAAAAAATAATATAAAACAAATTTTTGACAATAGAGTTAAGAAGATTAAAGATTTTTGGGTTGTTAATATTTAATTATAAGTGATATGGTGGTGGGAATAAGACCCACCAATCACTAAATCCTACCACCTGCTTGAACTCCCCAAGTAGTTTTCCATCTAGTTTTAAGTATTTACCATTAAATAAAAATAGTTAATAAAATTTTATATTCCAAAACCTTTAAGATAATTACGACCTAGTCCATAATATCCTGAAGCATAATTTTTTGCTCTATTTTCTATATATTCCCAAAATTCATCACTTGCCATTATTTTTTTCAGATTTAAAAGTTTTTCTTTAGATGAATAAGCACACATTCCGTTATAGAAGTATAGATTTTCATCTTCACTATAATAAGTTTGAAATCCCTTTTTAACTAATTGAGGAA
Organism: uncultured Sulfurovum sp.; assembly: GCA_964457735.1. Lineage (GTDB taxonomy): Bacteria > Campylobacterota > Campylobacteria > Campylobacterales > Sulfurovaceae > FS08-3. The sequence continues at coordinate 12,264 of CAYWFW010000138.1, forward strand.
AAAATAGTTTCTCTTTTTTAAGTTCCAAGGATTGATTTCGTCCAAAAGCATACCAATCGGAATATTTGCCTTTTCCTTTATCTCTTTTAGCAAGAATATCTTTTTGTGTTAATAGATATTTATAGGCTTTAGGATAACTTTTTTTAAACTCATCTTTTTCTATAAAAAGTGCTTTACCATCTCTATTATGTCTATATGGAAAAATAATTTTCTCCACTAAAT
>CAYWFW010000139.1:0-9744 GCA_964457735.1 uncultured Sulfurovum sp.
TTTTATCTTCATCAAAAAATGAGTGGTCACTTAAATAATATTTTTTTACCACACCTTTTGGCAAATAATTATCTAATCTTTTAGGGTTTGCAATAGCTGTTACTAAAAGCATTTTATCTGTTAAATTTTTATACTCCACAACCCTTTTATAATCTTTTGATTCAACTGCTTTTATATCCACAAATTTTGTTATTATAGATATAAAAAAAAACTCTCTAAATGCTCCTGCTGGTAAAGTAAAATAGTTCTTAATCTTTTTTGGTTCAAGTATAATCTCAAATTTTTCTATATCAACACGATTAAATCCATCATCTAATAAAATTATTTTAGCACCATTTTCAATAGCTTTTCTAATAGCTATTTTTCTATCTTCAGATACAATAACAGAACAATGATTTAAAGATTGAGCCATAAGTAAAGCTTCATCCCCACTATTTTCAACAGTTGTCAAAATCTTTCCATTTTTGCTAACCTCAACAAGACCTTTACTCTTTCTTCCATAACCTCTTGATATTATGGTTACATCTTTGTATCTTGAAGCTATCTCAATAATAAAAGGTGTTTTGCCACTTCCACCAACAATCAAATTTCCAACGCTAATAATTGGCACATTAAACCTCTCTCTTTTAGCAAATATTCTCCGTATTAACATCAAAAAAGAGTATATAATAGAAAGAGGTAAAAATAAAAATATAACTAGATAGTGATAAAATTTGGTATTATAAAAAAGATTTTCAAAAAATCTTACAAGCGATAACTTTATCATTAAGAATACTTTTTTGCTATAATATCTTTTATAGCATTAGATACTATATCCACATCTTCATCACTCATAGATGGATAGATTGGCAAAGAGATAATCTTTTGATATAAACTTAGTGCTGTTGGAAAATCAAAAATTTTAAAAGAGTATCTTTTTTTGTAATATGTCATTAAATGAAGAGGTATATGGTGTAGAGATGTTTCTATGTTTTTATCTTTTAACTCTTTTGCAAGAAAATCTCTGTTTGTAGCTACTTCTATAATATATAATGAAAAAGTTTTATCCTTATTATCACTGATATTATCAATAGTTGGCAATTTAATATATGGAGTATCTTTTAGATTTTTATTATATCTTTTGGCAATTTCAAATTCTCGTTTAATCTTATAATCTAAATTATCAATAATAGATATAGCAAACAAAGCATCTATCTCACTCATATTATAAGCCCAACCTAAAGATATAACATCATAGAGATAATCTATCCCATAAAATCTATCCCAATTATCTTGATTGATTCCATTATTCTTAACTATTTCTGCTTTTTCATACATTTTTAAATCATTAGTTACAAACATCGCTCCATTAATAGTGCTAATACTTTGAGGAGGTGAAAATCCAAAGATTGTTATATCTGCCCCAGAGTTTCCTATAAATCTATTTTTGTATTTTGCACCCATTGCATAAGTGGCATCCTCTATCACTTTTAGATTATTCTCTTTTGCTATTTTATATACTCTATCTAAATCTATAATATCTCCTGCAATATGGTTTATAATAATAGCCTTTAGCTTTTTACTTTTGTTTGAATTAATAACACTCTCTAGCTTATCTAAATCCATATTATATCCATTTTCCACACAATCAACAAACAAAGGGACACTATCAAAATGGCGTATTGCATTTGATATATCAACAAACGAATTTACACCACAAATTACCTTATCTCCCCTTTTTATATCTAGTGCATACATTGCCAAATGCAGTGCCAAAGAGCTATTAATCACACTTAAAACATAATCAATCTTTAAAAGTTTAGATAATTTATCTTCTAACTCCTTAGTTTTTGAATTATCATTTTTTTTTAATATTTTTGGAATCTCTTTTAATAAATTATTATCAATTTGGTGTAAAAAAAATGGTATATCTTTTTGCATTATAATCCTTTATATTTGATTTTTATAGTTCTAAAAGCAAAGATACTCTACGAGAAATAAAGCCCTCAAGAAATCTTAAGCGTTTAGCAGAAAGATTATATGTGGAATGTTTTGTGAACTTAAAATTAATAAGTTTTCTTATTTTTTGTTTTTCTCTAGTTGTTATAAGTGGTTTTATAAACTCCACAAAATCACCAGCATTTTTCATAATTTTTGTTTTAGCATATCTATCCATATCTTTTAATTCATCATCCATTATATCACAAAATAGAGATAACCCATTATCAAATATTGGTGCTGTTTTTAAGATTTTATTTGTACTATTATCAATCAAAAAACCAAAATTACCAAAGTGTCTATCAGTATTTAAGATAATTACATCAAACAAAATCATATCTACTAAATCATTATAATAACTATCACCTAATTTTTTATAATATTCTAAAACGGCTCTCCAACCTCCACTATCTATTAAATGATAAATAGGGATAAACAAAAACTCCTTTGAAGAGAAAAGCTCACAAACAGAATTTAACTTTTTTTTCCATTTTGATAAGTTATAGTGAGTTATATTTAATCCCATTTTTAAAGCTATCTGAGAAGCATAAAACTCACTATATGGCTCTAAACCACTATTTGCAAAACCCGATGAACCCGATTTATATAAAAATATACCTCTATTGCCTTGTGGGTTTTTTCTCCAAGCTTTTGCCAACATCCCATTGGTTGTAAACTCTGGGCTAGATATAAATTCTTGCTTTTTGAGAGTGGCATATCCTGTATATGCAACAAGAGCCAATGTTTTGTTAAAATTATTATCATACAAATTATAATCTATAAACTTTCCTAAAAAATCTTCTTTTACAATCCAATAACAATCATTTAATGATAAACTTTTTGATATATCTATAATACCGTTTATATCATCTAAATTAAGCTCTAATTCCATTAATATTTTATGAATAAATGCTCTATTTTTTGGTATAGTTCTATTTTTTATCCACCTTAAAAGAGCCTTACCTTCTAACTCTAAATTCAAAGGAAAAAAAGTTTTATGTTGAGTATAAATCTCAATAATATTTATAGATGTCCCATTATAAGGACTTAAATCAAATCTAAATTTTATTAGATTCTTATCAAAATATTTTAGTATATAATTCATTTTATCTCTTTTTGAAATCTGTATGGTGCGATTGCTATCGCACCAAATCTTTAAATATATATCAAAGGTGCGTTAAAAACGACACCCTACAAAAAATATCAAAGCAATATTAAATTAAGTTACTTCTTTTTTATCTATTATACCATTACTCATCTTTAATCTATTTAAGAGATAATATTTACCTTTTGTTTAACTATCATTTGTAGAATTTCACAAATTTATATAATAAGGGAAGCTATATGATAAGCTTTGTCAATATTGAACTCTTTTTTATTTTTACAATTCCTCTATTTGTATTTGCTTTTTTAATTACAACAAACAAAGATAGTTTATCAAGAGTATTTGATGAGAAGATTCTAAAAAGATTAAGAGCCGATGATGGTTCGTTTCCTCTTTCTATAAGAAATTTATTGATGATAATCTCAATTTTTTTAATGATTATTGCATTATCTCGTCCTGTAATTGAAAAAGGGGATAAAAATGTGAATATTGAGGGGTTAAATATGATGATTGCCTTTGATATATCAGGGTCTATGAGAACAAAAGATGTTTATCCAAATAGGCTTGAATTTACAAAAAAGAAAATATCACAATTTTTAACACATACTCCAACAGATGAGATAGCTCTTGTGGCATTTGCTTATAGCTCTTTTATGTTAGCACCAATGAGCAGTGACAAAGCATCTTTAATTAATATTATTGAGGGTGTGGATGATAAATATATCTCAATGGCTTCAACAAATTTTTCAACTCTAGGGGAATTATCGCAAGAGGTTTTAAAAAGCAAAAAAAAGAAGATTTTGGTACTATTTTCTGATGGGGGAGATAAAGAGTCTTTAAAAGGGTTTGAAGAGATTTTAAAAGATAATAATATTGTGTTATATACCATATTAATAGGGACTCAAAAAGGTGGAGTTGTGATTGATGAAAATGGTAATGGTCTAAAAACTAAAGATGGTAGTTTGGCAATCTCTCAAAGAAATGATGCACTAGGTGAAGTTTCTGTTAAAAGTGGAGGGGCTTTTATTGTGGCAACAAATGGAGATGAGGATATTAAATCACTTATCAAAAATATCAAATCTACAAATAAATCTAATAAAAAATCAACTGTAGATATTAAAGATAGAGTTGAACTGTTTATATATCCTCTTGCTTTATCGTTACTTTTTCTTTTGATTTCATTATCTTCATTGCCACAAAAAAGAGAAAAATATCACAAGTAATTTGATTTTAGAGATTCCCTAAACTTACAATTTAGGGTATAATAAACGATAATCTATTTTTTAAATCTTTTAGGTTTATATTTATATTTTGATAGATATTAGATTCTAATTCAATAATTATCTTATCAAATTTTTTATCATTTTGAGCAATAAGAAGTAAAAATAGCTCTTTTGAAGTTTTACATCTATCAACCTCTATTTCAAAACTATTTTTTATTTTGGCTTTATATCTCAATTTATTAAAAATATCTTTTGGTGTCAAAAATCCAGCAATAAATACAAGTAAATAACTTATAATTATAAAAAATTTATCCCATTGAAACGATTGAGCCTGTAAAGGAATATCTATTTTATCCACAAGATTATCCATATTAATAGGTTTAACATTTATATCTATTTTGGGAATATTCAAGCTATAAGTTTTTTTGGTTTGAGGGTTAAATACTTTTAAGTTAATTTTATCCAAACTAAAACTATTTTTTGAAGATATTGCATAACTCCATTCTATTGTGGTGATTGATTTCTCTTTTTGATAAACTGTTTTTATTTTTGGCTTTTGTCTAAAAATCTTATAATCATCTTTATCTTTTAATATATCAAAATTATCGATTGGCAATCCACTACCTTGAATTTTGATATTTAGATTTATTGGTTCGTAACTTTCAACAGATTTTTTATCAATATTATATTCTAATTGATAATCACCTATAAAATCTATATCATCTGCTATTTTTTGAACATCAAGAGAGAAAGGTTCTATATCTAAGATAATATCTTGTTTAACAAGCCCTTTAACATTATCTCTATCTCCTGATATTGAATATGCCACTTTTGCATCATCTGTTATAGACTTTATCATATTAAATTTAATATTTACATTGCCACTAGAGATTGGATATATTAAAAATTTATAATACTGTTGCAGATTATGATGCCTATTATCTTCTCTAAAATCAATCTGCTTAAATCTGTATTTTTGACTTTTTTTGATAGAAAAATTAAATAACATAACTTTTGAATGGTCAAGCTGAGACAGATTTACATCTAATAAAATTGCCTCACCTTGATAAGCACTTTTTTTATTTATGCTAAAGCTTATATCCATATCTTTAGCATTCAAAAAGTTTATAATCAAAACAATAGTTATTAATATTTTGATATATTTGATTATCATTTAGTTTAATATATCTTCTATAATTCCTACAATACTTGGGTCTTCTAGTGTAGATGTATCTTGTGTGATTTTTTCACCTTTAACTAAACTTCTTAAAATTCTTCTCATAATCTTACCACTTCTAGTTTTTGGTAAATCAGGAACAAATGCCATAGCATCACAAAGAGCGATAGCACCAATATCTGCTTTAATTATGGTATTAATCTCTTTTATTGTTTCAAGCTCACCAGCCACATCATCTTTATGTTTGATAGGAACAGATTTTAAAACAACATAAGCAAAAATTCCTTCACCTTTAATCTCATGAGGTTTTCCAACAACAGCAACAGATGCAACATTATCATGTTTTTTAATAGATGCTTCAACTTCTGCTGTTCCCATTCTATGACCTGATACATTTATAACATCATCAGTTCTACCCGTAATAGTGATATATCCATCTTTATCTATCATTGCCCCATCACCAGAAAAATAAACAGGTTTTCCATCTTTAGTACAATCACCAAAATATGACTTTTTAAATCTTTCATCATCATTCCAAATAGTTCTTATCATACTTGGCCACGGTTTAGTGATACATAAAAGCCCTTTTTCTCCAATCTCTGTTGGCATTCCATCATCTTCAATAACTTCAGCACTAATTCCAGGGAGTGGAAAAGTTGCACAAGCTGGTTTAATTGGAGTTGCAGCAGGAAGAGGAGAGATTATATGACCACCTGTTTCTGTTTGCCAATATGTATCAACAATAGAACAATTGCCACCACCAATCTTTTCATAATACCATCTCCACGCAGGAGGGTCAATTGGCTCTCCAACAGTTCCTAATATTCTAAGAGAACTCAAATCATATTTATCAGGCTCATTTTCACCCATTTTATGAAGCAATCTTATTGCAGTAGGAGCTGTATAGAATTGATTAATTTGATACTCCTCTACCATTTTCCAACATCGTCCAGCATCAGGAAAAGTTGGAACTCCCTCAAACATAACAGTTGTAGCTCCTGCGGCTAATGGTCCATAAACAATATAAGTATGACCTGTAATCCAACCAATATCAGCAGTACACCAATAAGTATCATTCTCTTTTATATCAAAAACCCATTCCATAGTCATTTGAGCCCAAAGAATATATCCAGCACTTGAATGTTGAACACCTTTTGGTTTGCCTGTGCTTCCACTAGTATATAATAAAAATAGAGGGTCTTCACTATCCATAGGCTCTGCTTCACATTTTGAAGATTCATTTTTTATTAATTCATTATAAGAGTAATCTCTTCCTGCAATCCAATCTATATCCTCACCATTTCGCTCAACAATACATACATTTTGAACAGATTCACAACCAGTCTCTAGTGCTTTATCTACAACTGGTTTTAACATATAAGGTTTACCTTTTCTATATGCTCCATCAGCAGTTACAACCAGTTTCGCCTCAGCATCAATAATTCTATCTTTTAATGCTTCAGCAGAAAATCCACCAAATACAATAGAGTGAATTGCTCCAATTTTGGCACATGCCAACATCACAACAGCCGATTCTATAATCATTGGCATATAAATTACAACTCTATCACCTTTTTTAATATCAAATTGATTTTTAAACATATTAGCAGTTTTATTAACTTCATAAGCTAACTCTCTATATGTCAAAATCCTTTGGTCTCCATTATCACCCTCAAAGATAATTGCAGCTTTATTTTTCTTAGTATCTAAATGTCTATCAACACACTGATGAGCCACATTCATCTCTCCACCACTAAACCACTTATAAAAAGGTGCATTTGATTCATCTAAAATCTTATCATAAGGCTTAAACCAATCAATCTTTTCATCAGCAAACTTTGCCCATGTCCCCTCATAATCTTTATCAAACTTATCTACTAAATCTCTATATTCACACATATTTTGTATTAATGGCTTGTTAAATTTCTCTTTTTTTGGTTTAAAAACTTCACTCATTTATATCTCCTGTAATATTATATTTATAATCTCTGCGTAGGATGGGTGAACCCAAATAGCTATAATAAAAGATTATATCAAAATTGATATTAGTAAATCAACCTTAGATGTTTATAATTAAAAAAAGTTATAAATTTGAGAATAATGGGAAACGATTTAAGTAATGATTCCCATAATCTATGAGCTTAGTTCCAACAACAAATAAAAAATTTTAATAAAAACTATTTTTTGATATTGGTGGTTGATAGACTTACTTAATACCCTTAGCCAATTTTAAAAGATTATCTGACCAGTTAGGATTTAGTGGGCTAATTTTAATAACCTTAATATCTATCTCTTTTGCAATCTGTAAAGCAACCTTAGGAGAAAATTCAGGAGCTGTAAATATGGTCTTTATATTATATTGTTTTGCCTGTTTTATTATTTTTATAATATCTTTTGGTTTTGGTTGTTTACCATCTATCTCTATTGCTAGTTGGATTAAATTATACTCTTTAGCAAAATATCCCCACGCTGGGTGAAATACCATAAAATAAGAATCTTTAGGGGTATTTTTTAGAATATCCTTAATCTCTATATCAAGATTATCAATTTTTTGTAGATATTTATCTAAATTATCTTTATAATAGCTTTGATTTATTTTATCTATGCTGATTAATTGATTATATATATTTGTAACTATCTGTTTAACATTAGATGGAGATACCCAAATATGAGGGTCGTCTTTTGTTTTTACAATATTTTGGCTAATATCAGCAATTATCATATCTTTATTTTGATTAACAAATTTTGGTAACCAAACCTTTTCAAATTCAACACCAATAGTAAAATATATATCTGCTTTACTAATATCTACCATTTGAGATGGTTTTGGCTCATAAGTATGAGGAGAACTCCCCATCTGAACCATCAATGATATATCTACTTTATCACCACCAATTGCCCTAAGAAATGTTTGTTGTGGTAATATACTTACAATCGCATTTATGTTGGCATATATTACAGTTGTAAGAAATATTATTATAATAGCTAATCTTTTCATATAAGTTCCTAAATTTATTTTTGTCTAATTCTATAGAAAGATGAGTTAAATATAACTTATTTAAAAATAAAAACTAAACCAACTAATATCCTTTATTTTTAATTCAAAACAGCTTTTACTCTGTTTATTGTAATCATATAAATCTATCAGATAATCTCCAGCAGATAAATCAAAGCTTCTCTCTTCATTTGGTGCTATATTATTTGACATACCAATTTTTAGATGAGGTGAGGTTTTGTATAAAATAAAATCAGGATCACCATTTAAAGTTGATGTAAAACCAGCACTTTTTTGCACAATTGTAAATTCATAATAGTCTGATGATGGGATATGAAGTTTGATTAAGACTCTATTTAAAAGTCTATTATAACTTCCAAATCTATTTTCTGTACAAAAAGTTTTTGTTTCACCTAATGAGATGGTATTATATACTGGTAGTGTTTTGCTATCTCCTGCGTTATTTGTACGATTTGTTCCAAAATAATCACTAATTGGCGATATATCTTCTGATGATACCAATCTATCAATATCGTATAAAATAGATGGATTCTCTATCTTTAAAGCATATATAAAACTAAAAATAGTAAGAAATGATGGGTACTTAGTTTCAACTTTGGTAGCTATATCAAATAGAGGTTTAAATCCTAAAGATAAAGTATCAGCACCACTATTTTCATCGTCAAATAGATTATATATAATTCTATGAACAGAACCTTCGCTAAACCATCCTTTATTATACCCCTCACTCTGAAGATTAATTACAGAAGATAGATTTTGATTTGTACCTACTGTATCTATAAACAGTGGGCTATTTTCTATAATTCCTGCAAAAGCATTACACCAACCCTCTTCATAAGCTAATCTTGTATCAAGTGTTGAAGTTGTGGAGTGTCTTCCTCCTATTGAATCTTTTCTGCTTAGTTTTGATTTTAGATAATGACCTAATTCATGAGTGATAATAGATATATCAAATTCATCTGTATCACTATTTTCATATCCTAATATCCAAAAACTATTATCAGAATCGTAATGACTAGAGCCAATTTCTCCTATACTTTTATCTCCATTTACAGCTTTATTTTCAACTGACCATTTAACTTTTAAAGTTGGCAAATTGATTGTATTATCCATATTATAGATAACACCTAAGCTTTTGTAAACTGTATCTAATATTGCAAAAGGGGCAGAAACTCTATCACTTATATATCTCTTGCTATTTTTATCCCAGCCAATGGACGCATGTAAATTTCTGATAGTGGAGTTC
>CAYWFW010000140.1:0-5705 GCA_964457735.1 uncultured Sulfurovum sp.
CTCTAATAGGATTTAAAGAGTATCTACTTAAAGCCACCTCTCCATCATCTATGATGGCAAAAGCTATTGCTACACTTGCAGGACAGTATCCCCATACATCTTATGCTATTGTTGGTGGGATTGTATCTGATATTGGATATATGGAGTTAATTAAGGTAGAGAGTTATATTGATGAAGTGATTAGATTTTTTGAAGAGAATTTAGTTAATGGAGATAGTGGGGAGTTATTAGAATGTAATAATGTAAATACTCTTCTTAAAAGAGATGGAGATTTACCAAAACTATTAAATAAAATCAAAAATAGCACTCTTTTGGATATTGGAAAAAGTTATGATAGATTTATTGTTTTTGGGGAGAATAGTTATTTTAAAAGTGGTAAATCAAATAAGACTCGTTTATATCAGGGGTTAGATATAGAGAGAGTAGAGGAGCTTGAGAGTAGCAAGGGGTATGCAAAGAGAGTTTTATATAAGGATAAATACTATGAAGTTGGACCTTTGGCAAGGGCTATGATAAATAAAACCCCACTTATTAAAGATGCACACAGGCGATATAGAGATAGTATAATTAGTCGTATATTAGCAAGAGTTTGTGAAATACCTCAACTATTAAATCATAGTAAAAAGCTATTAAAAGAGATTGATTTAAATCAACCATCATATATAAAACCCATAATAGATATATCTAAATTAACATCTTTTGGAATAGGTGTAGTAGAGGCTTCAAGGGGGAGTTTAATTCATAAAGTAGATATAGCAAATGGTTTAATTAAAAAATATGATATTATTACTCCTACACAGTGGAATTTAGCAAATGGAACAAAAGATAATTTAGGAGTAGCACAAAATGCTATAATAGGTTTAGATGATATAAAGTTGGCTGAGAGTGTATTTAAATCTTTTGATGTATGTTCTGTATGTACAACTCATTAAAAAAATATTTAAATACTTGACCCCTACCGTACTATCTAAATAAATCATTTTTGAAATTGAAATTATATTCTTTATTTCTATCCTCTTTTAAAAATACTCTTGAACTGTTTGGCTTGATTTGATAAATTAAGAAGAGGAGAGTAAAAAATGAAAGTTTTAGCTATTAAAAATATATATCAAATTTGGAAATATTAAAATAATTAATAGTGCGATAAATTGAAGTATAATAAAAGGAATAACCCCTTTATAAATATCTTTTGTGCTTACCAAATCTTTTGATGCCCCTTTTAGGTAAAAGAGTGTAAAACCAAATGGTGGAGTTAAAAAAGATGCTTGAAGATTTAGAGCGATTAAAACGGCAAACCATATCGGGTCAATTCCAAAAGTATGAACAATTGGCAAAAGTAGAGGAACAACCACAAATGCAATCTCTATAAAATCTATAAAAAATCCTAATAAAAATATACTTAACATTGCAATTATTATAAATACCTCTTTGCTTTGAATATCTTGTGCAAAAAAGTTTTCAATCAACTCTCCACCACCTAATTCATTAAATACAAGTGAAAATACAGTTGCACCAATTAAAATCATAAAAATCATAGAGGTTAATTTAACAGTATTAAGTGAGGCATATTTGATTGTTTCAAAAGATAAACCACCCTTAAAAAATGTAATAACCACTGCTCCAATAACACCAATAGCTGCTGATTCAGTAGGAGTTGCAAGACCTGTAAAGATTGACCCTAAAACTACTATCATTAAAAATAGTGGGGGTAAAATTGCAACAGATAACTCTTTGATTGAAACTTTATCATCAACTTCTTGTTGAATTGCTGGGGCAACTGTTGGATTTAAATATGAGATAACTAAGATATATATTATATACAAAACAATAAGCAAAATCCCTGGAACAATTGCTGATTTAAATAATTCTCCAACGCTTAAATGCATCTGATCACCTAAAATAATTAATACTACAGATGGTGGGATAATTTGTCCAAGCGTTCCACTTGCTCCAATAGTTCCAGTTGCAAGAGATGGGGAATAGTTATGTTTTAACATCAAAGGAAGTGCTATAAGGCTCATCATAACCACCGAAGCCCCCACAATTCCAGTACTTGCTGCTAAGATTGCTCCAACTAAAACAACAGCAATTGCTAAACCTCCACGAACTTGTCCAAATAGTTTAGCAATAGATATTAATAACTCCTCTGCCATTTTTGAGCGTTCTAAAATTAGCCCCATAAAGATAAAAAGAGGAACAGCCATTAATGTGGTATTTTTCATAATTCCATAAATTCTATAAGGCAACATATCAAATATTCCAAGCCCAATATCATCTGTAATAAGAGCAAAAAACAATCCCAAAGATGCAAAAACAAATGCAACCTGAAACCCTGTCATCAACATTATTAAAGCCAAAATAAACATAATTCCCACAGGTTCAATCAAAAATTCAATATCAAAAGCAGAGATTATAGTAATAGTTAATATAATTGTAAAAAATTTGATTAAAGTTGTTTTAGAAGATAGATTATCTAAGGATTTTATAATTTGATTAATAGCTTGAATAATTACCAAAATAAATGCCACAACTATCATAAATTTGATAATAAACCTATATGCCAATCCACCAGGGTCACTTGAAATCTCTTGCTGAATATAACTTTGCATCGTCATCTCAAAACCACCAATTGCAATCATTACAGAAAATGGTATCACTAAAAAGAGCATTGATATAATCTCTAATGATGCTTTTGTATTATCACTATATCTCTCAAAAAATATATCAACTCGCACATGACTATCCTCTTTTAGAGCATAAGATATTCCAAGCAAAAAGACTATATCAAAAATATGCCATTCAAGCTCTTGCATCGCAATTGACCCAGCAGAAAATATATAACGCATTGTTGTATCATAAAATATCAAAGATGCCAAAAATACCATTAATATAGCAGATATTACACCTGCAAAATCTATAACTTTATTATTCATTTAAATCCTTTGCACACACATAAGCACTAGAAAATGCCCATTGAAAATTATATCCACCAAGTTCACCTGTTACATCTAAAACTTCACCAATAAAATATAAGTTTTCAACAATCTTACTCATCATAGTTTTACTATTAATCTCATCAGTGCTAACTCCACCTCTTGTAACCTCTGCTTTTGTATATCCAAAATTTCCAGCAGGAGCAAAAGAGTATGAATTAAGTGAATTTAAAATCTCTAACTCTTTATTGCTTAGTTGATTTATCGCTTTATCGTTTATATCAAATTCTACTAAAAAAGCTTTGGTTACCCTTTTTGGTATAGGTAAAATTGAACTAATCAGTTTTTTACTATTACGATATTGATATATATCAAAACCATTTAAAAAATCTATCTCTATTAAACCTTTTTGCCAATATAAAGATGTATTTAAAATCACTGGTCCACTTATCCCTTTATGAGTAAATAACAAAGAACCATAAAACTTTTTATTATCAACTTTAACAGTAACCTCTGTAGATGCACCACTAAGTTCTTTAAAAAAGAATTGATTTTTTTGCAAAGTAAAACCAACCAAAGCAGGGGAGATTGTATTAATTGTATGGTTAAAGCTCTTTGCAATTTTATATCCAATATCAGTAGCACCAATACTTTTATAACTTAACCCTCCAGAAGCGATAACAACTTTCTTTGATAAAAGTTTGGAACGACTTGTAGTTATCTCAAATAAATCATCTTTTTTTTCTATAGAGATAACTTCGCTATTTAACATAAATTTATGAGTTTTACTCCCTTTTTGAAAAATATTAATTATCTCTTTTGCACTATCTCTACAAAAGTATTGAGACTCTTTTTTAACTATAGGATTAAGCCCTCTAATCTTTAACCATTTAATCAAATCATCACTATTAAATTCTCTAATGGCATAAGATATAAAATTTTTATCTCCACTATAATTATTATATGATAAATTTTTATTTGTAATATTACATTTTCCTCCACCAGAAATTGCAATTTTTGAGGCTATATTTTGATTTTTATCAATTATCACTACATTTTGATGATTTAACAGTGACGATAACATTAAACCACTAGCCCCTGCTCCAATAATAACTATATCTATAGATTCATACATAAACCTAAATCTCCATATTTTGAATTTTATACTATTATTTAAGTTTATAAAAAATAGCATAATTTAAATTTCAAGAACTCTTTTCAATGGTTCTTTATATCAGAATTTCTCTTTGCCCTTTATTATTTACAGCACTTAAGACCCCCATCTCTTCTAGTTGGTCTATTATCCTAGCAGACCTGTTATATCCAATTTGTAGTTTTCTTTGTAGATATGATATAGAACTTCTTTTATCTTTTAATATTATCTCTTTAGCATCTTCAATAAGTGCATCAAGATTATTTTTGGCAATAGATTTATCAATTTTATCTTCTAAGAGATATTTATCATCATATTGTGGTTCCCTTTGAGCTTTTAAAAACTCCACAACTTTTTCTATCTCATCTTCGCTATTCCATGGGGCGTGAAGTCTTATCATATTACTTTCTGGTGGGGTAAAAAGTGAATCCCCCCTGCCCAAAAGACTCTCTGCTCCTTGAGTATCTAAAATCACTTTGCTATCAATTCTTTGACCAACTTTATAACTCATACGGCTTGGTAGATTAGCTTTGATAAGTCCTGTTACAACATCAACACTAGGTCTTTGAGTCGCCACAATTAGGTGAATTCCACTTGCTCTTGCCATTTGAGCCAATCTTGCAATAGAAAACTCTACCTCTTTACCACCATTCATCATTAAATCAGCTAATTCATCAATCACAATTACAATAAAAGCAAACACTTCAAGCTTCTCTTTTTTAGCTTTTAGATTATATGTATCTATATTTTTACTACGATACTTTGACATTATTTTATATCGTCTTTGCATCTCTAAAACCATATTTGCCAACGCTATTATTGCTGTTTTTGGTTCTGTTATCACTGGTGTAAGAAGATGAGGAATATCGTTATATATAGAAAATTCCAACATTTTTGGATCAATTAACATTATCTTAAGAGAATCTGGGTCATTTTTAAATAAAAGACTAAGTATCATCGCATTTATCCCCACAGATTTACCACTTCCAGTTGTTCCTGCAATTAAGAGGTGAGGAAGCTTTTTTAAGTCTGTAATAAATGGTTCTCCTACAATATCTTTTCCTAATGCTAAAGTTAAAGGTGATGAGGATTCTTTAAATAGTTTACTGTCTAAAATATCCCTTAGATAGATAGTATCTAATGAATTATTTGGTATCTCTATACCTATCACATCCATACCAGGTATTGGAGCTTGTATTCTAATGGTTTTAGCTTTTAGTGCCATAGCTATATCATCTTGAAGATTTAATATTTTTGATACCTTAACATTAGCAGCTGGGCGAAATTCAAAAGTGGTAACAAAAGGTCCACTATATGTTCTAACCACATCTCCATCTATCTTAAACTCTTTTAGTTTATTTAATAATTGCTTGATTTTATCATCTATTTCACTTTCATCAATTTTAGTTGATTTTTGAGCAGGTTTTTCTAAAAAGTCTAAAGATGGAAGCTCAAAATTCTTTGGCTTAGAAGATTTTCCTTTATCAATTGAATCTAAAATATTTTTTGTTTTCTTATCACTTTTTGCTGTTACAGATACATCTATAATCTCTATTTTTGCTTTTGATTTAATTTTTCTTTTATTGTTTAGAATAGGGGTAATTTTGGCAATATCATTA
>CAYWFW010000141.1:0-7109 GCA_964457735.1 uncultured Sulfurovum sp.
TGTATCAAAAGGGTATGATTATAAAAAACTTTTTTGGATAACTGGATTTTTGGCATTTTTTATCTCTCCTGTAGCTGATAATCTTACTACTGCCCTTATCCTCTCAACTGTTCTTATTACAATTGATAAAGATAATCTAAAATTCGTTGTACCATCTGCGATTAATATTGTAGTTGCTGCAAATGCTGGTGGTGCGTGGAGTCCATTTGGTGATATTACTACTTTAATGGTTTGGGTTGATGGCAAAGGTAGTTTTGTTGAATTTTTATTTTTATTCCCTGCATCATTTTTAGGTTGGGGGATTACTGCATTTTTACTTAGTAAATATATCCCTAATGGAACACCACCATTTTCTGATACAGAAGAAAAGGTAGAGTTTTTAAGAGGTGGTAAAGTTATTATCGGACTTTTTGCATTTACAATTTTCTCTGCTGTAATATCTCATCAAGTTCTTCATCTTCCTGCTATGTGGGGTATGATGTTTGGTTTATCAATATTAAAGCTTTATACTTATAAATTAAACGAGACTGCTGATGATGATGAGCATATTAATATATTTTCATATATTGCAAAAATAGAGAATGATACTTTATTATTCTTCTTTGGTATTTTAGCTGCTGTTGGAGGGCTTCATTTCCTTGGGTTCTTAGAATACTTTACTGCTTTATATTCTCAATTTGGAGCAACTACAGTAAATATTGGTGTAGGGTTTATATCTGCTATTGTAGATAATGTTCCTGTTATGAGTGCTGTACTTAAATCTAATCCTGATATGGGTGCATCTGCTCAAGCTCAATGGATGCTTGTTACTCTAACTGCTGGTGTTGGTGGTAGTTTAATATCATTTGGTTCTGCTGCTGGTGTTGGTGTGATGGGTAAACTTCATGGAATTTATACATTTTCATCTCATATGAGATATGCTTGGACTATTTTAGTAGGTTATATTGCTTCTGTATCAATTTGGTATGTTCAGTTTATTATATTAGGAATAGGTGCTTAAAATTATTAAATGAGTAATTATGATGTTGCTATCATCGGTTCTGGGGCTGGTGGTGGTGCATTAGCCTACTCCCTTTCTAAGGCTGGACTCAATGTTATAATAATAGAAAAAGGTAATTTTATCTCACGAAATAATTTTACCAAAGATGAATTGGCTTATTGTAGAAGAGATATAATCACTCCATCTCTTAAAGATGAATATCATATTATAGAAGAATATATAGATAACAAGTGGCAATTAAACTCAACAAAAAATCTAAATTCAAGCTTTTGGAATGGAAATATTGTTGGTGGCTCATCAAATTTTATGAGTGGAATGTTCCACAAACTTTCCCCTGATGATTTTAGATTAAAAGATAAATTCAAAAATATAGAAAATGCAAATATTGAAAACTGGGCAATTAGTTATAATGATTTAGAACCATATTATCAACAAGTCAAAGAGTTAGTGGGAATCACTACAGATACAAAAGAGAGTAGTTTTGTGCGATTATTAGATAAAGTTGCAAAAGATGAAAATATTAATATATTAAAAACTCCAAGAGCAATACTCTCAAAATCATTAGATGGGAGAGATGGATGTTATTATTCAAATTTTTGTGGAAGTTACGGATGTAGCAGTGGAGCAAAAGGAAGTTCTTTAGAAGCTTTTATCACCCCTGCAATTAAAAATTATGGCTTAAAACTTATATATAACTCTCATGTAAAAAAGCTTATATCCTCAAAAACAGATGTATCTTCTGCTTTAATAGTAGATACAAAAAACAATTCAGAGTTTCAAATTAAGGCCAAAATATTTGTTGTATCAGCTCAAGCTCACGAAAGTGTAAGATTACTTTTTAATTCTGCTAATAGTTTTTATCCCAATGGATTAGCAAATTCAAGTGGAGAATTAGGTAAAAACTTGATATTTTCAGCAGGTGGATATGGATTAGTAGAGTTTGAAAAATCAAAACTTGATAAAGAATTTTTGCCAAAAGATAATGAAAGAGGTTATTTTATAAATCGCTCAATAAAAGAGTGGATAGAGATAGATAATAAAAAAGGTGCAATGGTTGAATTTATGTTTGAACATGCAAATCCTATTTCAAAAGCTATAAAATCAAAATATGATGAGAATAATAATCTTCTTTGGGGTCAAAAACTGGTAGATAATTTGAAATATAAATTTAATGATATTGTTACTTTACGATATGAGATATTTGCAGATTGGCTACCAAATGATGATTGTTATATATCGGTTGATAAAAATAGTTTAGATAAATATGGTATGCCTGTTGGAAAGCTAAAAATATATAGTCATCCGCATAATCTTAAAATCGCAAAAATCGTTGATAAAAAACTAAATTTACTTTTTAAAAAGATGAATGCTTCTAAAATATATAGTAAAGTTAATAACTCTGCTCCACAAAATTTGATAGCAGGAGGATGTAGATTTGGAGATAATCCAAAAAAATCAATACTTAATAGTTATTGTCAAACTCATGATATAAAAAATTTATTTGTAGTTGATGCTAGTTTTATGCCAACAGGTGGAAGTGTACCATATACTTGGACAATTTATGCAAATGCTTTAAGAATAGCAGATTATATCAAAAAGAGACTTTAAGTTTTGATTAAAAGTTTGTTTACGATTTGTTAAGAGTTTTAAGTTACAATTTTACCCATTAAAATATATTTAATTAAAAAAATATTTAAATTAAGGGTATCAATGAAAAAAATTTACATTTTATTGGTGATATTATCATTCATCATATCAACAACTTCTGCAAAAAACTACAACAAAAAACTACAACAAAGCATTACACAATCAGCAAAAAAACTAAAAGGCAAAAGATATGTATGGGGTGCAACTGGTCCATATAAATTTGATTGTTCTGGTTATACTCAATATATTTTAAAGAAAAATGGTATATCTATCCCACGAAATTCAAGATCACAATCTAAATTTGGTAAATATATTAAAAGAAAAGACCTTAAAATTGGTGATTTAGTATTTTTTGATACATCAAAAAGACACAGAGGCTATGTCAATCATGTTGGGATATATATTGGTAATGATAAATTTATCCACGCAAGTAGTGCAAAGAAAAAAGTTGTAATCACAAGCCTTAACAAAACTTTTCATGGGAAACGATTTAAATGGGGTAGAAGAGTAGCTCGTTAATTTTAATGTAATCAAACTATAATAATTCTTTAGTATAATTTTATAAATTATTTAAGGAATTAGAATTATGAAAAAAATTATATTATCAGTAGCTACAATAACAACACTATCACTTGCAAGTAGTCCAGTTATAGTAGAAGAATCTATTATTAAAACTCCACAAACTAAAAGTATCTTCGATAAAATTCACGCCAAAGGGGACCTAAGACTTAGATATGAACTTATAGAGAGAGATGATAAAGCAGATAAGTATAGAGAGAGATATAGACTAAGATATTCTATAAATTTTGATATTACTGATAATCTAACTCTTCAAAGTGCTATCTCAAGTGGTAAAGGTAATCCAACTTCTGGAAATGTAAGTTTTAGAGATGATGAAAATTTAGCAGATTATTTTGTAGATGAGCTAAAGCTTGATATTTTGAATTTGAAATATAAGTTTGATAACTCTTGGATTAATATTGGTAAAAGTAAGCATAATATTTATAGACCAATCAAAACACAACTTATTTGGGATAATGATATTCGTTTAGAGGGTGTAAACTATGGATATAAAGATGATACAAATAGTTATAGAGTGGGTATTAATAAACTTCATAGATTAGAAAATGAGGTTAATAGCAGTGATGATATTTATATTTTTCTTGCCCAGTATCTACAGAGTATAAAACTAGAAAACTCTAAGCTTAATCTTGGTGGTGGTTTTTATTATTATGATGGTGTCAAGGGAAATAGTACTCCTTATGGTAAAGGTGCTTTGGGAAATAGTATGGATATAAATGGATTATATCTCAATGATTACGGTATCATAGAGGCATTTTCTGAATTAAAATTACCAGATTTATTTGGTAAACCTTTTAAAATAGCAGGGACTATTGCATATAATGTTCAAGCAGATGATGATAATTTGGCTTATGATATAAGTATGCAATTAGGTGATACTAAAAATATTAACGATTGGAAAGTGGGATATACTTATAGAGATATTCAAAAAGATGCCGTATTCTCAGCACATAATGACTCTGACTTTATTGCAGGTGGGTCTGATGGTAAAGGTCATATAATTACTGCTAAATATAAGTTTGCTAAAAATATAGATTTAGGTGGACACTTTCAGTGGGCTACACTTAATGAGGATAAAAGTGCAACAGGAATTGAATCAGATTATCACCGTGTACAATTGGATGTAATTCTTAAATTTTAATAATAGAAAAAATAGTAGAATTAACTGCTGATATTAATTGGTAAAGAGTTTAATAGGATTTTAATATCTTTTATGCTAAAATTCCACTTAAAATATAAAAAATAGGGCAACAACTATGGAAAGAACATTATCAATTATTAAACCTGATGCAGTAGCTAAAGGTGTTATCGGAAAAATTTTAGATAGATTTGAAAGCAATGGATTAACAATTGCAGCAACAAGAAAAATGCAATTAAGCAAAGCAGATGCTGAAGCTTTTTATGCTGTTCATGCAGAAAGACCATTTTTTGGTGAATTAGTAGAATTTATGATTTCTGGTCCAGTTGTAGTAACTGTACTAGAGGGTGAAAACGCTATGCAAATTAATAGAGACTTAATGGGTGCAACAAATCCAAAAGAAGCAGAAGCAGGAACTATTAGAGCTGATTTTGCTGAATCTATTGATGCTAATGCTGTTCATGGTAGTGATAGTGTTGAAAATGCAGAGATTGAAATTAACTTCTTCTTTGCTCAAAAAGAGATAGTATAAGTTTAACTCTATGAGAATACACTTTGATAAAATAGGGTCTTTAACCAAAGATTTTAATTATAGTGATGATGGAGTTTCATTTATTGGAACTTTAGAAAAGCTTAGTTATCATAGAGTATCTTTAGAGGGAAAACTTAGTGGTTCTATTAATATTGAGTGTGCAAGATGTGCAGAAGATATTAAATATATTTTAGATAGTAATTTAAAATTTACTATTAGTGACGAATTCATAAAAACTACTAATAATTTAAATATTATAGAGTTTCTTGATGGAGTTATTGATATTAAATATATTGTAGATAGTGAAATAAACTCTCTTAAATCATCATATATCTATTGTGAAAAATGTAATAATAGTGATGAAGAATTTGAGTTAGAATTTTAAATAGAATATTAAAGTAAAAAGGATATAAAATGGCAGTACCTAAGAGACGAGTAAGTAAAACACAAGGTTTAAAAAGAAGAACTCACTATAAATTAACTCTTCCAAGACCAGTTAAAGATGAAGATGGAACATGGAGAATGCCTCACCACATGAATATGACAACAGGTGAATATGTTAAGCAAGAAAAAAAAGAAAAATAAAAAATTATGATTAAAATAGCAATAGATGCTATGGGCGGGGACTTCGGTCCTGAGCCAATCATAGAAGGTATAATACAAGCACTAGATGAAACAGATAATATTTTTAAACCTATATTAGTAGGTGATAGAGATGAACTCCTCCTACATATTCCAGAATTTTATTTAAATAAAGTTGAGATTATACAAGCAAGTGATGTAATATCTATGAGTGATAGTGCTACTGATGCACTTAAGCGAAAAGAATCATCAATATATAAAGCAGTAGAACTTGTACGAAATAGAGAGGCGGATGCAGTTGTTTCAGCAGGACATAGTGGTGCTACAATGGCAGTTTCAACACTCCGTATAGGACGACTTAAAAATGTATCTAAACCAGCTCTTGCTACACTTATGCCAAATATTAATGAAGGTAAAACTCTACTATTAGATGTTGGCGCAGTGGTGGAATGTAAACCTCAAAATCTATATGAATTTGGTGTGATGGGAAGAGCTTATGCACAACAGATTTTAAATATAGATTCACCAAAAGTTGGACTTTTAGCCAATGGAGAAGAGGAAAGTAAGGGCAATGAACTTACAAAAGCATCTTTTACTCTTCTTAAAGATACAGAAGGTTTTATTGGTAATGTAGAGGGACGAGATATATTTAATGGTAATGTAGATGTTGTTATTTGTGATGGATTTACAGGTAATATTGTCTTAAAAGCTAGTGAAGGTGTTGTTTCAACTATATTTGATATGATGAAAAAGAATATCAAAAAATCAATACCAGCAAAATTTGGTGCATTACTTATGAAAAAGAGAGTATTTACCAATCTTAAAAAACAGGTTGATTATGCTGAATATGGTGGAGCACCATTATTGGGTGTAAATGGTTGTGCAATAGTAAGTCATGGTAGCTCTAATGCTAAGGCTATCAAAAATGCAATCTATCAAGCAATTAGTTTTAGTAGATCTAATGTAAATAACCTGATAGAAGAGAATATTTTAGATCATAAATAATTAGACCTATTGTTTTAAATCAAGTTCAAAATAACATAAATATGTTCTTCTGTACTTGAGATTATTTTTATTCTATATTTAAACTATAAACATTACTTGAGATAAAGTAATAATTATAATCACAAGTGCAAATGGGAATATATGGCTTTTAAATACTAATGGTTGGATTTTAAAAAACACTTGTAATACTCCACGAAGTCCAAGCCATAATCCTAAAAATGCTTTAATTGAAAGCAAGATTTGAAAGTTTGTCAAACCATCTTCACCAATAGTTCCAAAATTAATATATATCAAATATATCCCTGTTACAACTGCAAGAATAAGACTTTTTGGAACTACTTTTCTAACATATTGCATAAAATACTCTCGCACTTTAGTATGTTCTTCATCGCTTATATCTTTTTTGATTTTAGATAAAAAGAGGTTGTCTGTAAATAAAAATCCACCATAAATAAATACGGAGAATAGATGTGTAAGTTTTATTATTAAGTATGTCATTAAAATTAGCCTTAAAATATGATAGAAATTTTACCATTTTTTTATATATTATATATTAATTTTTAAGTAAATTAATATACAATCACAATATAATTATAACAAATTAAATTTACTGGAAATATTTT
>CAYWFW010000142.1:0-5849 GCA_964457735.1 uncultured Sulfurovum sp.
TATAAATATATTTAATATCAAAAATAAAGAGGTATCAATTTTTTATGAAAACTTAGGAAATATATATTATCATCTAGGTGCGTATGATAAATCGGCAGAGTTATTAAATAGATCAATACTAATAAAAGAGGAGATATTAGGCAAAGGTCATCTTGATATATCATCAGTTTATAATAGTTTAGGTTTGGTTTATAAATTTATAAATAGATATGAGGAATCATTAGTACTTTTTAAAAAAACGCTAGAGATTAGAATAAAGGTTTTAGGAGATAATCATATTGAAACAGCTTGGAGTTATAATAATATTGGTTTAGTATATAAATTGATGGGAAATTATTCAGAGGCTTTAAAGTTCTTTGAAAGGTCTCTAAAACTAAAAGAATATCTTGTGGGAAAAGATGATATTTTGGTGGCATATAGTCATAATAATATAGCACTCTTATATGAAAGTGCCAAAGAGTATAAAAAGGCATACTCCACTTTTATTAAGGTTATAAGAATAAGAGAAAAAGTTTTGGGTAAAACAGATGTACAGACTCTTGAAAGTTATAATAGCTTGGCAAATTTATATTGTTTAATGGATAAAAAATCAAAAGCTTTACCAATATTAAAAAAATGCTCTTTAATATATGAAGATGTTTTTGGAGATACTCATAGTGATACAATTAATAGTTATGATAAACTAGCACTATTATATATGGATTTACAAAATTATTCAGAGGCTTTATTTTATTTTCAAAAAAGTTTAGATATAAGAATAACTACAATAGGAGACCATCATCCTGACACCGCAAAAAGCTATGATAATTTAGGTATGTTTTATAAAACTGTTGGAAAATATATAACAGCACGGCCTCTATTTAAAAAAGCTCTTTATATCTTTAATCATACACTAGGAGAGAAAACTCTAAATAGTGCAATGAGTGCAAATAATTTAGCAACAATCTATTATTTGCTTGATAACCATTCAGAGGCTTTGACACTTTTTGAAAAAGCATTAAAAATAAGAAAAACTATTTTAACAGATAATCATCCTGATATAATTGAGAGCTATAATAATTTAGCAAGAGTATATGCTGAATTTTCAAGAGATGATGAGTCTTTACATTTATATAAAAAATCGTTGAGTATTGCTAAAAAAGTATTAGGAAAAGAGCATCTAAATACAGCATTAAGTTATAATAATATAGCAGTTTTTTACTTTAATAAAAAATTTTATGGCAGAGCATATATATTAATGTTGGAAGCTATAAAAATTAGAAGTAAACTATTGCCTAGAAGAGATATTACTTTAATAAATTCAAAAAGTAGGTTAAAAATAATCAAAGATATTATACATAATTTAAAAAGAGGGCAAGAGATAGATACATTTTTAAAGTTTAGATTAGAGTTCTTTGCCAATTCATGTAATATATAAAAGAGTCTATTAACCTATTAATCCTATAATCCTCTATTAATATAGTTTAAAGTATTATTATATTTTTAAAAAGGAGATAAAGATGGGAGTTACGCCTATAGATAAAGAGATAGAGATAAGAAATATTGATATTATTGTTTCAAGAGGTGATGGGGAAGGAAATATAACTTATGCAAATCCAATATTTTTTAAGATATCAGGATATACGCAATCAGAGTTAATTGATAAATCACATAATATTATCCGTCATCCTGATATGCCAAAAGTGATGTTTAAAATATTATGGGATAAGCTTAAAGCAGGAAAGAGTGTTAAAGTTTTTGTAAAAAATTTATCTAAAGATGGATCGTTTTATTGGGTATTTGCAGATGTGAAAGTAGCTACAAATCCTGATGGTTCTTTTAGAAATTTTGTATCAACTAGAAAAACTATGAGTAAAAATGCAAGAGATATAATAGAACCTCTTTATGCAAATCTTATAAAAATAGAAAATAGCGATGGAATGATAGCATCTCAAAAAGCTCTTGAAGAATTTTTAGCCAATAGTGGTGATAATTTAGATTCAATTAGCAATGCTATGATAAATATACAGAATAAGTAATAAGGATAAAATAATGATAGAATTTGATAGTTCAATGAAAAAATTACGCTCGGTAAGTGGTTATTTAGGTTCAGCTGTTTTAAACTTTGCTGGAGAGACTCTTTATATGGATGAAGAGAATACAGGAGTTGATATTGCATATTCTGCAAGTATATTTAATGATGCATTTAGAATGGTATCAGAGTCATCTTTAGATGTTGGTTTTAGTGAGACATCTTTTTTAGAGACTAAAACAAAAGATGGTCATGTATTTTTGATTAATAGTGCAGGAGATGGAACAAGTGATCAGTTTTCTAAGATAAATGTTTTTGCTATATTTAGAGATGATGGCAATGTGGCATTAGCTAAAATGATTATAGAAAAAACATCTAATATTATATCTAAAGAGTTAAGTGAGTTGTAGAGTCTTAAAGGGGAGTTAGGCAACCACAAGGGATTGCCATAATGCCAATGAATTAATGATTTTTCGGAAGTGGTGCTTTAGCTCCACCTCTCTTAAATAGCCATGTGAGGCTAAAGCCATCACTTCCAAAGAGCAGTATAATCTTTTATAAGGGTATTTATAATCTACACTTAAGTGCTTCTTGTAAAAGAATATCAGACATCACCTCACTTCTATTTAAGACATGTTTTATATTATACTCTTTTAATATATCATACTCATCTTGATTTGATACTTTTGCAACTATATCTATATCTTTATCTATTGAATTTATTGTATCTATTACCATTTGAAGTTTTTTAAATTTTTCAATAGCAAGAATTACACTTGAAGCCTCTTTTATATTAAGTGCATTAAGAACTGATACTTGTGTTGCATTTCCAAAGATAATATTTTTATTCTCTTTTTTAGCTTCTTCTACCAATTTAATATCATGTTCTATTATAATATAAGATAATTTTTTTAGCTCCAATTTATTAACAATATCTTTACCTGTATTAGAGTAACCACATACTATAATATGCCCAAAATATTTACCACCTTTAATATCAATATCGGCTGATTTTTGCTCTTTAATAATAAGATTAGATAGTATAACCATATTCTTTAAGATAAATGGTGTAATTATCATAGATAAAACAATTATAGGGATAAATATTTGTATCATAAGAGAATCAATCAAATAGTTACTACTTGCAATTGCTAATATTACCAAAGAAAATTCACCAACTTGAGATAAACTAAGTGCTGTTTTTATGGCTGTTTTAGATGATGATTTATATCTTATTATAAAAAATATCAAAGAGCCTTTAAGAGTCATAATTGCCACTAAAAGAGATAGAATTAAGAGATAATTATTAAGTATTACATCTATATTTATCTGCATACCAATAGTGATAAAAAATAGTCCTAATAGTATATCTCTAAATGGGATTAAATCAGCTTCAATTTGGTGTTTATATTTTGTTTCTGCAATGGTCATTCCTGCAATAAAAGCACCTAAAGAGTATGAAAATCCAAAGATATGAGCTATATAAGAGGATGCAAGAACTATTAATAAAATAGAGGCAATATATATTTCATTTGATAATGATGCAACTTTTAAAAACTTCTCTACTATATATTTTCCAAAGATAAAAAGTATAGTAAGAACAATAATAGCATCAATTACCGTAGTTATTAAAATTGTAGATATTGACTCTTTTGTGGTAATTAAGATATTAACCATTATCAAAATAGGGATAACGGCAATATCTTGAAATAACAATATCCCTAACGATTTTTTACCAAATTTTGTGTTTATTGTCTCATTTTCGTTCATTATTTTTAAAACAATAGCTGTTGATGAAAGAGAAAGTGCTGTTGCTATAATCAAGCTACTTTTAATATCTATATCTAAAATATAATAAGAGATTAAAAAAAAGAGAAGTGAACTAAGAATAACTTGTAATAGACCATTTACAAAAACTTCAATCTTCATCCGTTTTAGATGTTCTATAGAAAACTCCAAGCCTATTGTAAACATTAAAAATACAATACCAAACTCAGCAAGATGAGCTATATTTTCGCTATAAACACCATCTAATCCAAATATTCTGTTAATAATAATACCAGTAAAAATATAACCTATGATTGTAGGTATATCAAATTTCTTTAATATTATATTCAACAACGTAGCTATTGCAAATGTTGAGATTATTATTATCATAACTTCGTTCATATTAGACCTTTAATAGTATTTGATCTTTATCCAAAGAGGTCTAATAAGACTCCTAAATTAAACCATTAATTTTTTATGTTCTACCATAATACATTGATTTTGAACAATATTGATACCAGTATCTTTAGCTTTTTGTGTAGCTTTATTATTTATAATACCAATTTGGGTCCATAATACTTGTATATCACCTCTATCAATGCAAATATCAGCAATAGCATCAACAACTTCAGGCTTTCTAAAAACAACAACTATATCAACAGTTTCTTTAATATCTTTTAGGGATTTATAAACTTTTTGTCCAAGAATTTCATTCTCTTTAGGATAAATAGGAATCATATTATATCCAACTTCTAATAAATATTTAGCCACTTTATGACTATCTTTCTCTGGTTTTGGAGAAGCACCCACAACAGCAATTGTTTTACACTCTTTAAAATATTCCGTTATTTCTAAATCATTACTATTTACTTTTGGCATTTCACATTCCATTATATATCCTTAGTTATCTAAATTTTATACCAAATTATAGCAATTTTCTATAAAAAGTTGGATATAATAGAGGTAATTTATTTTATTATTAAAAGAGATGATTATGAATGAAGCAGTTAAGCTAGAAAACTATAATTATTTAGATATAGATAAAAATAGCAAAGAGCAAATTGAGGATAACCTCTACTCTTTATAATATCTTTCTGCGTAATTATCTTTATGTTCATAACCTATTTTCATATAGCTTATTAAAGAAAAAATACCAATTAAAAGATAAAGAACTATTGTTAGTTTAATAATTTTTTTGGATTTACCTCTATCAAGAATATCCCATTTTATAATCAATCTATAAACACCAATACCAGCATGAAGAATCACAGAAACTAAAAGCATCAAATACATAGGCCACATTACATCACTATAAATTCTATCAGCAGAAGCAAAAGGTCCTATATTTTGTGGTTGTGTCATCATAATATATAGATGAAAAAATCCTAGAAAGAACATTACAAAACCTGTACTTATTTGAATAAACCATAAATTTGTATCACTATGATTTATCATTTTAGAGTGAGTTTTATATGATTTGTACTTTTTATATGAAGATGGAAATTTTCTCATAGCAACTCCAGCGTGAATAATAAATATTATAGATACAATAAAAGCCAAAGCTGATATTATCAAAGGTTCTCCACCCTCTATCAAAAAATCACCCTCAAATATTTTAGTTAGCTTATACATACTCTCTTTGCCTAAAAGAATAGATGATTCAAATAGAATATGAAAAAGTATAAATAGCGATAATACTGCTCCTGTAATACTTTGTAGTAAGTCTAATTTTGCAGGTACTTTACTCTTTTTTTTATTAGAATCTTTTTGGGTTAAAAGTTCTGTAATATTATCTTTAAACAATATAATCTCCTTATTTTTTATCTTGGTATTATAACATAATTATGGTTTCTCCAAAAGGTACACTAACATTTTTGTCTACTATCCAAAGAGTATCATAAGGTGGTGAATCTGTAGGAAAAACTCCATCACCATCTGTAAAATATATTAGCACTGTAGGATTATCAATATAGCTTTGAATATAATCAAAAACTGGTTTAAAGTTTGTAGCTCCTCTACCCTTTATCTTTGATATTATCTTCTCTCCTGTTAAAAATATATCATGAGATTG
>CAYWFW010000143.1:0-4094 GCA_964457735.1 uncultured Sulfurovum sp.
AATACATTAGAGGAAATAATCAAAATTAGAAAATATCTAAATATATATGAAATATCTGATTTATATATAACTTGTAATTTTGATACAAAAGATGGATATTTAGAGTCATTGATTTTATCTTCTATTCCAGAGGAGCAAAAAGATTGTATAGAAAACTTTTTAGATTGCTCAGAATTTAAATCAAAAGAAAATCATAAAGCAATATTAAATCAAATATATAAAAGTGCTTCCAAATGCACCTTTTGATTTTTCACATAAAAACTTTAATACACTAAAACAAAAACTAAAAAACTTATTTAAAAAGGAAAAAAATGAATAACAATTATAATGAACTAATTATTACATTGCCAAGCAAAATGGTAGATTTTGTGACAGATTATGTTTCTAATATTTTTCATGATGCAATAGAGATGGGTCATGATAATATTATTATCAGAAGTGAAAAAGATATTAATTATGTAAAAGATGCAGTGGAGACTCTTTTGACTCAACTTGATTCTACAATGGAAATATCTTTTGATATGCAAGTTAAACAGAATGAAGATTGGATAAAGAAGTATAAAAATTCAATTGAACCAATTGAGGTTGGAAAGTTTTATATATATCCTAGTTGGTATGAAAGTAAAGAGGATAAGATTAATATTAAGATTGACCCAGCTCTTGCATTTGGATCAGGTCATCACGCTACTACTTTTAGTTGTATTGAATTTATAGAAAAATATGTTACACAAAAAGATAATATCTTAGATGTTGGATGTGGAAGTGGAATTTTAGGATTAGCTTGTTCTAAACTTGGAGCAGATGTTGATCTTTGTGATACTGACCCTCTCTCTGTTTCTAGTTGTAAAGATAATTTTATTTTAAATGAGACAACTTATAATAAAATATGGGAAGGTTCAGCAAATAAAAGTGATAAAAAATATGAGGTTGTAATTGCTAATATTATAGCAGATGTATTACGATTAATCTCAAAAGATATACAAAAAGCAACAAAAGATAGTGGTATAATGATACTTTCAGGAATTTTGGATAAAAAAGAGGAGTTAGTATTAAAGTCATTTAAAGAGTTTACTTTAATTGATAGAAAATTAAAAGATGAGTGGGT
Organism: uncultured Sulfurovum sp.; assembly: GCA_964457735.1. Lineage (GTDB taxonomy): Bacteria > Campylobacterota > Campylobacteria > Campylobacterales > Sulfurovaceae > FS08-3. Next base: position 1,106 of record CAYWFW010000143.1, read on the forward strand.
AACACTTGTATATAAAAAAGGGAATTAATGAACGACAAGAAAAACAACGGTAATAATTTTTTTAATGATAATCCAGTATTAGCATTTATGCTATTTTCAATAGTTACAATAATGGTTTTTAAAGCTTTTATTGGCGAAGGTGAAGGTAGGGGAGTTAATGATATGATGAATAAAAATACTATCATCAAACATGTCAAATACTCTGTAATTAAAGAAGAGATTAAAAAAGGTGGTGTTATAAGTGTAAAAATTACACCTAGTAGATTAGAAGCAAAATCTGATGGTATTAAATATGTAGCAAGTAATATACCAGCTCATGATGCCACTTTAATACCTCTTTTAGAAGAGAAAAATGTACCATTTGAAGGTGCTATGGGTGAAGGATTAGTATCTGAACTTATATCAATGCTACTTCCTATATTTATATTTTTTGCTATCTGGATATTTTTGGCAAAAAAAATGCAAAAAGGTATGGGTGGAGGAATCCTTGGTGTTGGAAAATCAAATGGTTTAATAAACTCAGAAAAACCAGATACAAAATTCTCTGATGTGGCAGGTGTTGAAGAAGCAAAAGATGAAGTTAAAGAGATTGTTGATTTTTTAAAATACCCAGAGAGATATATTGAACTTGGTGCAAAAATTCCAAAAGGTTTACTATTAGTAGGACCTCCTGGAACTGGTAAAACACTTTTGGCAAAAGCTGTAGCAGGTGAAGCATCAGTGCCATTTTTCTCTGTAAGTGGTTCTGGATTTATTGAGATGTTTGTTGGTGTGGGTGCTTCTCGTGTTAGAGATTTATTTGAACAAGCCAAGAAAGTTGCTCCTTCAATTATATTTATTGATGAGATTGACGCAATTGGAAAAAGCCGTGCAAGTGGTGGACATATGGGTGGAAATGATGAAAGAGAACAAACTCTAAACCAACTTTTGGCCGAGATGGATGGATTTGGAACTGATACTCCTGTTATTGTTTTGGCTGCCACAAACAGACCAGAAATTCTTGATGCTGCGTTGCTTAGAGCAGGGCGATTTGATAGACAAGTATTAGTAGATAAACCTGATTATGAGGGAAGATTACAGATATTAAAAGTTCATAGTAAGGATGTAAAACTATCTAGTAAAGTTGATTTAGAGATAATTGCAAAACAGACGGCTGGTCTTGCTGGAGCTGATTTAGCAAATATTATTAACGAAGCAGCTCTTCTTGCTGGTAGATTTAGTAAAAAAGAGATAGAACAATCTGATTTACTTGAATCAATTGAAAGAACATTTGTTGGACTTGAAAAGAAAAATAGAAAAATTAGCGAGGTTGAAAAGCAGATTGTAGCTTATCATGAAAGTGGTCATGCACTTATGGCAGAGATTACAAAAGGTGCATCAAAAGTCACAAAAGTTTCTATTATTCCAAGAGGATTAGGAGCATTAGGTTATACGCTTCACCTCCCTGATGAAGAGGATAGATTTTTAAAACAAAAATTTGAACTTTTAGCTGAGATTGATGTATTACTTGGTGGACGAGCAGCAGAAGAGGTATTCTTAGGTGAAATTAGTACTGGGGCAGGAAATGACCTTGAGAGAACCACAATGATTTTAAAAGATATGATTACCGTTTATGGTATGAGTGATGTGGCAGGATTAATGGTACTTGATAGAAGACAACAGAGCTTTTTAGGTGGTGGTGTTAGCCAAAAAGAATATAGTGAAAAAATGGCAGAGAATATAGATGAATTTATTAAAGAGTCTTTACATCAACATTATCAATATACCAAAAAGATATTAAAAGAATATAGTGGAGCAATAGAAGAGATGACAAAAGTTCTTCTTGATGTTGAGGTAATTGAGGGTAAAAAAGTTAGAGAAATTATTGAAAACTTTGAGATAGAAAATAATATCCCTACAAGAATAGAAGAGAGATTTAGAACAAAACCTACTTTAGAAAAATAGACTTTAAATCTTATGTCTAAAGAGCAACCATAGTGGTTGCTCTAAGAATCTATTATTTGAAATATTTATCTTTTTTTTTATCTACTTTAAAGTTTGATTTTTAATAAATTTTTGTTCTATCTCTTATTTTAGAGTCTTTAAAATGCTAGGGGTTTAGTGTTGGATTTGCAATTTAAGTAAACTCTAAGCTAAAAAACCATCAAAATAAATATAAAAATATAGGATTAATCTCGGACACGACGGCTTTAGCCTCGTCAAAAGTTAGACAGTAAATAGAACTTAAATATAGATTAAATTGCAAATCCCACATCTGTCCTCAGGTGGAATGTATATAGAATTTGAGCGTTGATTTTAGTTGTTATTGCCTATGAATTCCTCCTCAGAGAGACTGTGAAAGAAGCCCATTTTTAGAGTTTTAAACCCCTTAAAATAATGGGGTCTTTCTCCAAATTTGCTAGTTCTTTCACAGTCTCTCCTGCGTGGGAATACATACTTTAATTAAAATAACTTTATGATATAATACATTATGAAAAAGATAAATTTTAATTGGGATAAGACAAAAGCCAAATCAAATATTATTAAGCATAAAATCTCTTTTGAAGAGGCTCAAACTATATTTTATGATGATAATGCAAGGTTGATTTTTGACCCAGACCATAGTGATAATGAAGATAGATTTATTTTACTTGGATTTAGTAGTAGTTCTAATATTTTAACAGTTGTTCATTGTTATAGAGATGATGAACAAAATATAAGAATAATAAGTGCAAGAAAATCAACAAAAGCTGAAACAAAACAGTACAGGGAGTTTATATTATGAGAAAAGAATATGATTTTAGTAAGTCTATAAAAAATCCATATAGTAAAGATATTATATCAAGTTCACCAATATATCTTGAGCCTGAGATAGAAAAATTTATCTCTAAATTGGCAAAAAAACAGAAGAAGAATATAAGTGAGATTATAAATAGTTTACTTTTAAAAGATAAAGAGTTAATTGAATTAGCTAGAAAAGTATAGTTTTAACTCGCAACACCTCTAGTTC
>CAYWFW010000144.1:0-4705 GCA_964457735.1 uncultured Sulfurovum sp.
AGAAAGATTTAGTATAAAATTACAACTTATGTTTATTAGTATTATTGTAAAATAACTTTAAATTAAAAGATTTACTTTTAATTTTTATTATATGAGGAAGAAAATGAAAAATATACTAATATATAGTTCAATTATTGCAATAATACTAGGTGGATGTAGTGAGAATAGTTCATCTTGTAATATAAATAATTCACAAGATTCAAATTTAACTATTAGCCAAAATATGATTGGAGAAACGATAGTTATAGATAAAGGTAAAGAAGTTTTTATAGGTGATAAGGCTAATATACAAAAAATTACTGCTAATGTAAAAGATATAAATAGTTTAAATAATATTAATGAAGTAAAAATTAAAGTTAGTTTTACACATCTCAATCAAGAAAAATTTTATAAAAGTTTTTCTAATAAAGATGGCAATATTGAGATAGCTATTGATTTAAATCTTTTAAAGGATAGTGATAGTGTAGAAATTAGTGCTTATAAAGATAATTATATCCCTGTATCCAAAACTTTTAAAGCTGATGAACTCGGTAGTAACTTTGAATTAGAATTAGAGATGCAAAGGATTACAGAAAATGTTGTGATTATAGAGATTGACAAGGCGATACATCATCTAGGAGATAGCTCATACTCAACAGATCATTTTAATTCACAATTTCAGTCATCTTATGAGGGAACAGAGTTTACTAAATCATTTGATATTCCAAAAATTGAATCTAGTTATCATAATGCAAATCTAATCTTTTATGCTAAAGGGTTAGAGTTAAACAATACAATAATTTTTAATAATCAATCATGGAATATCCCCCCATCAAAAGGTGATGGTTCTTATACTCTTTATACTATACCTTTATTGAAAGGTGATTTTATTGAGAAAGAAAATATAATTACTATAGTATCTGATATATCTAATTATAATAGTACTGATTATGATAATTTTGAATTTAGTAATTTAGAGATTGAGTTTTATAATTTAGAGGGTCTATAAAAGCCTATCTATACGGAATTTTTGTATAATAACATAAAAATAAATTAATAAAAAAAGGGAAATTATGCTTGATACTTTAACAGATAGTTTTAAAAATGCTATTGGCAAAATTCGTTTTAATGACGATGAAAAAGCACTTAAAAAAGCTCTAACAGAGTTAAAAAAATCACTCTTAAAAGCAGATGTACACCACAAGGTAGTAAAAGAGCTTTTAGTTGTTGTTGAAAAAGAGACAAAAGAGAAAGGTATTGGTAAAGATAATTTTCTTTTGGCAATTAAAAATGAGCTTACAATACTTCTTACAGTTAAAGGTAATCAAGGTTTTGTATTTGCATCTAAACCACCAACTGTTGTTTTAATGATTGGACTTCAAGGAAGCGGAAAGACCACAACAACTGGTAAAATGGCATATTTTTTAAAAGAGCAAAAAAAGAAAAAAGTTTTAATTGTTGCAGCTGATTTACAGAGATTAGCAGCAGTTGAACAACTTAGACAAATTACAGCTCAAATTGAGATAGATTTGATAGCAGATGAGAATAAAAAACCACAAGAGCTAATCAAAGAGGCATTAGTTAAAGCAAAAAAAGAGATGTATGATGTGGTATTGATTGATACTGCTGGGCGATTAGCAATTGATGATGAATTGATGGATGAGCTAGAATCAATTAAAGATATAGCACAACCTGATGAACTTTTTTATGTAGCTGATGCAATGACAGGACAAGATGCGATAAGAACGGCTACAACATTTAAGGAAAAAATTGGAATTACAGGTGTTATATTAAGTAAATTTGATGGAGATAGCAAAGGTGGTGTTGCTCTTGGTTTATCAAGTCAAGTTGGTGTGCCATTAAGATTTATTGGTAATGGTGAAAAAATGCCAAATCTTGAACAATTTATTCCAGATCGTATTGTTAGTAGATTGATGGGTCAAGGTGATTTAGAGTCTTTAGCAGAAAGAACATCGGCTGTTATTGATGAAAAACAAGCAAAACATATCACTAGAAAGATTAAAAAAGGTCAATTTAACTTTAATGATTTTATTGCACAAATGGAACAGATGAAAAAGCTAGGTTCAATGAAATCTATGCTTGGAATGATTCCAGGAATGAGTGGAATGGCGAAACAACTTGGAGATTTTGATATGGAAAATTCTTCTGAGGTAAAAGCTATAAAAGCTATGATTTCATCTATGACACCAAAAGAGAGAGAAAATCCAGACCTTCTTACAAATAGTAGAAAACGGAGAATTGCAGCTGGTTCTGGACTAGGTCAAGTTAGAGTAAACCGTGTAATGAAACAATTTAAAGGTGCAGCAAAAATGGCAAAAAGATTATCTGGCAAAAATGGTATGAAACAGATGAAAGATATTATGACACAGATGCAGGGTGGAGGAATACCGAGATAGGTATTTAATTATAAAAGGATTATATAAATTGAAAAAAAACATTGAACAAGTTAAGTTACTTCTTGAGGCATTGCCATATATAAAGAAATATAAAGATCAAATATTTGTTATAAAATATGGTGGTTCTGCACAGATTAACAAAGAGTTACAAGATAAATTTGCACAAGATATTATCTTGCTTTATATGATGGGGATAAAACCTGTAATAGTTCATGGCGGTGGAAAGAAAATCAATGAACTACTTGAAAAACTAGAGATTAAAAGTGAATTTGTAGATGGTTTAAGAGTTACTACTCCTGAGATTATGGAAGTTGTAGAGATGGTTCTATCAGGGAAAATAAATAAAGATATAATTAATTTATTGAATATGCATGGAGCTAAGGCATTAGGATTAACAGGTAAAGATGGCAAGTTTATGACTGCTTTTGCAAAAGAAAATGGTAAATATGGGCTTGTTGGTGAGATAGATCATATAGATCATAGTGTTATTCATAATCTTTTAGCAGAAAAATTTATCCCTGTTATTGCTCCAATTGCATCAGGTAATGAACTTGGACACCCTGGATTTAATATTAATGCTGATTTAGCCGCTAGTAAAATTGCAGAGAGTCTAAATGCAAATAAGATAATTTTTATGACAGATACTCTTGGGGTTTTAGATAATGATAAAAAACTATTTGAAACTCTAAAAGAGAAGAAGATAAAAAAATTAAAAAAGAATGGAACAATTGCTGGTGGAATGATTCCAAAAGTTGATGCATGTTTGGAATCTGTTAATGGTGGAGTTAAAAAAGCTCATATCATTGATGGAAGAGTGGAACACGCTTTATTACTTGAGATTTTTACAAGTAATGGGGTTGGAACTGTTATCAAAAAATAGAGGCTAAAATGAATAGTAATTTTAAATATCCTAGTGAGTTAAAAGATTCTAACTCCTTAATGGCTAAATATCTAACAAAAGAGTTGTTTGAGGAGTTAAAAAATAGGGTAACTCCAAATGGTTTTACTCTACAAAATGTTATAAATTCTGGTATTCAAAATATAGATAGTGGAATTGGAGCTTATGCAGGAGATAAAGAATCGTATAAAATTTTTGCACCTCTTTTTGATAAAATTATAGAAGATTACCATGGATTTAGTAAAAATGATAAGCATAAAACAAATATGAATCCTAATGATTTAAATGCTCCTAATCTTGATATTGATTCACAGTTTATAATATCAACAAGAATTAGAGTAGCAAGAAATATAAAAAATATTCCACTTGGAACTGCTATATCTAAAGAACTTAGAGATAAAATTGAACAAGATATTTCAGAAACTTTATTATCCTTTGATGGTGAACTTCAAGGAAAATATTATCCATTAAATAATCTGACCTTAAAAGATAGAGAATCCCTTATAGAAAATCATTTCTTGTTTAAAGAGGGTGATAGATTTTTGCAAAGTGCTGGATTAAATAGAGATTGGCCAAATGCAAGGGGAATTTTTCATAACTCTGACAAAACATTTTTATTATGGATAAATGAAGAGGATCAGCTTAGAATTATCTCTATGCAACAAGGTGGAGATATTAAAGAGGTTTTTATAAGACTTGTCTTAGCAATAGAAAAACTTCAAGAAAAAATAGAATTTGAATATGATAAACATCTAGGGTATATAACTAGTTGCCCCACAAATCTTGGTACAGCTATAAGAGCTAGTGTTCATATCAAACTACCCAATCTTTCAAATAAAATGGATGAATTTAAAGCGATAGCAGATAAATATAATGTTCAAATAAGAGGTATCCACGGAGAACACTCTGATAGTGAAGATGGAATTTATGATATTAGCAATAAAAGACGACTTGGCGTGAGCGAGGTTGAATGTGTACAAGATATGTATAATGGAGTTGATGCACTTATTAAAAGGGAAAAAGAGTTGTTTTTATAAATTAAGCTATAATTAGAATCTTAAAATATATAAAAGGTACTATTGTGAATAATGGAAATGTAGATACTCGTATTAAGAATATTGTAGATGACTTACCTGATGTAACTTGGAAGCAAATTATTTATGAGGCAATTACTAACTCAATACAAGCTAATGCTACGCATATAAAGATTGATTTTACTTCCGATACTTTAAATTTAGAAGATACCAACAAGTATATAGACACTATCACTATAGAAGATAATGGTGATGGTTTTAATGAAAAAAATACAAAATCATTTAAAGAGTATAAAAGTGATTTAAAAAGAGATTTAGGATGTAAAGGTATAGGTCGTTTTTTATATTTAAAAGTATTTAATAAAATAAATATTCAA
>CAYWFW010000145.1:0-2901 GCA_964457735.1 uncultured Sulfurovum sp.
TTTTATATATTACTAAAGCATTAAAAATATATAACATAAGTATTAATCTATCAATCTACTTTAATAACTCATTAGATATAATTATTAAAAATCAATTAAGAAGTATAAATGAAAAATAGTTATAATCCACAAACAGACATATATATACCAACGCCAAGTTCTTTTGACCCTGATTCTAATGGTCATTTTGGCATTTTTGGAGGTAGATTTGTGCCAGAAACTTTGATGCCGACTCTTGAACAATTACGATTAGATTATGAAGCAATTAGATTTGATAAAGAGTTTTGGAGTGAGGTTGATTATTATTATAAAAACTATGTGGGAAGACCATCATCACTATATTTTGCAGAGAATATCTCAAATGAGATTGGTGCAAAGGTTTATCTAAAACGGGAAGACCTTAACCATACAGGAGCTCATAAAATAAATCATACAGTAGCACAAGCACTTTTAGCAAAAAAACTTGGCAAAAAAAAGATAATTGCAGAAACTGGAGCAGGTCAGCATGGTGTGGCAACAGCAACAGTTGCAGCACTATTTGGGCTTGAATGTGAAGTTTTTATGGGTGCAAAAGATGTGGCTCGTCAAGAGTTAAATGTTTTTAGAATGAAGCTTTTAGGTGCAAAGGTTCACGCAGTAGAATCAGGAAGTAAAACTCTAAAAGATGCAATGAATGATGCTATTCGCCATTGGGTAACTAATGCAAGAGATACTTTTTATGTTATTGGAACAGTAGCTGGACCTCACCCTTATCCTATGATGGTGCGAGATATTCAATCAATTATTGGATGGGAAGCAAAGGCTCAATTAGATAAAGTTGAGGGGTGTTTACCAGATAAAGTTATTGCTTGTATTGGTGGAGGAAGTAACGCTTTAGGAATTTTTAATCACTTTTTAAATGATAAAGATGTTGAGTGTATAGGGATAGAAGCAGGTGGCTTTGGACTTGATAGTAAACATGGATGTTCTCTTGCCAAAGGAAGCCCAGGGGTTTTACATGGTCAGCTTAGTTATCTATTACAAGATGAAGATGGTCAAGTACAAGAGGCTCATTCAATTTCAGCAGGATTAGATTATCCTGGAATTGGACCTGAACATTCATTTTTAAAAGATAAGAATATTGTTAGTTATGATTACATAACAGATGATGAAGCGATGGACGCATTTGTGTGGCTTACACGAACAGAGGGGATAATCCCTGCATTTGAAAGTTCTCATGCCATTGCTTATCTTAAAAAGATGAAAAAAGAGGATATTCAAGGGCAAACTATTTTAGTTAATCTTTCAGGAAGAGGTGATAAAGATATGATTCAAGCTCAAGAGATTTTAAAAGGTAAAATATAGAATAGTTTATGTTTTAATTTTAGCAAATTCTTATTAGATATAGATAATATTAAGTTATTATAAATATAATTAAAGATAATATTATTGCTATTGAAAATACCAAAAGGATTAAACTATGATATTTGATTTATCAAAAGATACCAAACTAAACGAAAACTATAAGCTGATGGCACAGACCATCTTGCCCCGTCCCATAGCATGGGTAGTAACAGAAGATAATGGTGTGGTAAATATAGCACCGTTTAGCTATTTTATTGGTCTAAGTTCAGAACCAGCATCGGTACTTATCAGTGTGGGGCATAAAGCAGATGGAACACCAAAAGATACTCTAGCCAATATTCGTAAAAATAGAAAATGTACGATTTGTATGGTGGAAGAGAAAGATTTAAAGAAGATGCACTTTAGCTCAAAAGGGTTAGAAAAAGATGTAAGCGAAGCAGAGCAGTTTGATATAGAGACCGAAACTATGGTTGAGGGGTATCCTCCTGCTATAAAAGGTGTTCCATCTGCATATTTTTGTACACTAAATCAAGAGATAGACCTTGGTGGTGGAACTACTATCCCTTTGGTTTTAAATCTCAAAGAGATATTTATAGATGATAGAATTATTACAGATAAAGAGCGATTGAGTATTTCGTTTAAGCCTGTGGCACGGATTGGAAAGAGCTATGCCTTTTTAAATGAGGATATAACCCCTCCAGTTATACCTTAATATAAGAGGGAGAAATATAATGAAGTTTGAGATTGAATCTATAGCTACGATAGAGTCTCCATTTTGCGACTTAGTTAATATGCCAGTACAGCCAAAAGGGGCAAAAGAGCATTGTGCAACCATCGTATTTAAACCTGAGTATAAAAAGGGATTAAAGGATTTAGATGGTTTTTCTCATGTTTATCTTATCTATTACTTTCATAAAGTTAAAGAACCTAAGCTTTATGTAGTGCCTTTTAATGATAAAACTAATACGCCTAGAGGTGTTTTTTCTACACGAACACCTATGCACCCAAATAGTTTAGGACTCTCTATTGTTGAATTAGTCAAAGTAAAAGGCAATAGAGTTACTATTAGAGGGGTTGATATTTTAGATGGAACTCCTCTTATTGATATTAAACCCTATATTGAGAATTTTGATAAAGTTGAAGGTGATGTAAAATTTGGCTGGATGAACTCAACTAAAGAAGAGGTTTCTAATAAACGCTCTGATGATAGATTTGTGGAAAACACACCCCTGTCGTAGGCTGTTGCAAAAATCTAAAATTACCACTTATTCATTTTTTTAAAATAGATACAATCAGATAGTACGGTAGGGGTTGAGTGTTGTAAAATAAACTCACGCAGTGGGTGAATTTTTAACACTTGACCTCGGACACGACGGCTTTAGCCTCGTCAAAAGTTAGATAGTAAATAGAACTTAAATATAGATTAAACTGCAAATCTCACACTAGACCCCTTATTAAGAGTTAAATAATTTTTCTAACAAAAAGAACTTTAAGATAGTTACCCTCTTTAAAATTATCATTAACTTTAAAATCTTTTGGTAAAGAGAAACTTTCCTC